>JAPLJQ010000374.1 GCA_026388495.1 Deltaproteobacteria bacterium
CGTGAAATCCTGGTAAAAACATCCCGTCAGCCTAATGAGGACGTTGCACAGCGAGCGGCTGAGATAAGGTTGAAACTCACAGGAAAGCACCGGACATTTACCGACAGCGCTGAATTGTTGCGGGAGGATAGGGCCCGATGAATCTGGTCATTGATGCGAGTGTGGTTATCAAGTTCTATGTGCCGGAAATCCTTTCGGACAGGGCACAGGAAGTCATGTCAGGGGTGGCAGATGGTAAACTTATGCTGTTGGCGCCCGATCTGCTCTACCCTGAGACTGGAAATATCCTCTGGAAAAAACAGCGGCTGCATGAATTGACCCCTAATGAGGTCGAAGAGATTGTTGACGCCATTACGTCCTTGCCCATAAAGATCGAGCACTCCAGGCAGATTATGCCTCTGTCTGTTGCCATCGCCCTGCAAACCGGAATAACGGTCTATGATGCCATGTACGCGGCGGTGGCCGGGATTTACGAGACCAGAATGATCACCGCCGACAGAAGGCTTGTGGGTGCACTGGAAAAAACGGAATTTAAAAACAATGTTCAGTGGTTAGGGGCCTGAAAACCAATAGTCACTTCCGGCAGGGACTTTAAAATTGTCACCGCTTCCAGACTTACAGTGATGATCTTGCCGATGAGGCGGATGATGTACTGCGGGTCGTCGGGGTTGTTGGGATCGTTGACGATGCCGCTGCGGGGATCGGCGCTGACCTGATACTGATCGATGATCCATTCCAGGGCGGAGCGGTTGCCGAGGCGGTATTCAAAGGCAGCGGGCGGAATACCGCTCAATGTTAGAAAATCATTGACGATAACGGCGGTCTTATCTTTCGTAAGTTTCATCTTTTCGACGCGCCAGTTCATGGAAGCGTCGGGGTTCTCGATCCACAGGAGGGGATGTTCAGACTGTTCCTCATACTGGACATGAAGATGCGCCAGCTTTTCGCCCATTTCGACAAAGCTCCGGAAGTCCCGGGCGAAGGGGATGCGGGGCAGCTCTCTCCGGAGATTGGCGGCGTAGGTCTCCCGGTATGCCGGATGGTGGAGCAGGGCGTAGATATAGTGGAAGATGTCCCATTTCATGATGGCCGCGTCGCCGTAATATTCCCTGAATTGCGCCAAAGCCCAGTCTGTAATGTTTTCCCGCCGGTTGTCCCCGTCTTCATTGTATGTGTAGAAAGGAAAACACTGTGTCTTCTCAAGAAAGTCGAGAGAAGGGATATTGCATGTTATTACTGTCTGAAACGGCTTGGTGCTGCCGACGCCGCTGACGCAGATGATACGGTTCTCTTTTTCCTGATCAGAGCTTGGGAAAATAGAAGGGAACTGACCTTGACGGTGCACCAGGATATTATCAAAATAGAGATTTTGAGAACAATAAGGCCTATAAAGTGACAATCGTATTTTGTCTTCTAAATACTTGGCCTTTTGGTATCGCTGCAAACACTCCTTCAAACGGCTGCTCCATTTGATCTTCCGGTTGTCATTAGAAACAAAGTCATCAAGGTTCGCTTCTTTGTTCGAGCGATTATTCCATCGGTCCACCTCTGTGTTGTAATTTTCAATTAGCTTCCTGACGTTACTTTTAAGTGAATCAGGATTGTAGTTGTAAAGCCAGGCGTCGCGTGTCGTTTCCGCTCCTCTGCTGTAAACCTTGAAAATGACCTCTATATCTGATCCTGCTTTTCCTTCCTTTGAACCCAATGGCGGAAACGTCCCGAAGGCATTGTCCAGACCGGCGGTGAGCCAGGTGTGGTTTTTATCGGGATTTATTCGAACAAAAGGAATCCCATTGTAATCTCTTGCTTTTTCAAGGATATCTTTTTTGTCCTGAGAATGAAGATAATCATCAACGGAATACAGGAAGATTTTAATTGGTGACTTCATCTCACTGTCGTCATTTCTGGACAGGCTGGAATCAATTTCAACACCCGCACCCCGGATGCCCGCTTTCGCCGGAATGACAGATTCCCTTTTTCTTACGAAAAACGTGATACCCACACTGACCCGGATAGCGTCATCGAATACATTTCCACACTCCTGTCGTCGGCGCTCACCGGAGGTTCTTGCATTGCCTTTCAGATTGACGTGATAAATTTTTGAAAAATCCTGTGCCAGATGCATCCGCATTCCATCAAAAGCGATCGCATCAATGAAACTGTTGTTTGTGATGAGTGCCACGATTCCTTCATCGCCGATCCGGTCGGCGGCCCAGCGGATGGCTTTGACATAGACGTCGGAAAGGGCGTTCTTGTTTGTGGCTTTGGAATCTTTCGCATAGGTGTCGGCAACCCGTTTATCCATGACCCGGTATTTCCGGTTCTTGTTGTTGTCGTTTTCATTGACCTGCCCGGCGTTATAGGGCGGATTGCTGATGATGACGAAGATGGGCGCCGCCTGCTGGGCCAGGATGCGATCCGTATTCTCCTCTGCAAATATATCTCCCTGTTTCGCCTCCGCCAGCTCGAAGGTGTCAACCAGGCACAGGCCGGGAAAGGGCTTGTAGGCTCCCGTAAGCTCATAAAAGGCATGCTCGATGTTCATGGCGGCGATGTAGTAGGGCAGCAGCATTACCTCGTTGCAGTGGATCTCGGAGGCGTATTTGTGGGTTAATTGGCTCCGCGGAATCTCACGCATGATCCGCAGGATGAAATTCCCCGTTCCCACGAAGGGATCGAGGATGTGTACGCCGGGATCAGAGAGGGAGCGTCCGAATTCCTTTTTGAGGATATCCTGAACGGATTGGACCATGAAATCCACAACGGGCTGGGGCGTGTAGACGATGCCGTGGGTGTCCGCCACCTTGACGGAGAAGCCCTGGAAGAACTTCTCGTAAACCGTATTGAGAAAAGCCTGCTTCTGAGAGAAGTCGTCGATAGTGGCGGCGGCCGCTTCGATGGCCCCATAGAAATGGTCGAGTGTTTTAAGAAACTCCTTCCGGTTAAAATAGGCGGAGGTCAGGGTCTGGATAACCTTTTCGATCTCATGGGCGATGATGTTCCGCTCCACAAAGTCGGGCGTGTCAAAGACCTTTCGGAAGATACGTTCTGTCAGAAGGTGCTGAATGAGCATCTCTTCCACAGCCGGATCGGAAAGATTGGGATTGAGGGTTTGGCGGCACAGGGCGGCGAAGGCGTTAAAGGCCCGGAGAAAGGGCTTGTTGCCGATCCGTTCCTTTTCGATCAGTTTGAGAAGCCCCGCACCCAGCTCCGGCACTTTCAGTTTGAACTCCTCGACGGCCCGCTCCCATGCCTCATAGGCCGGGGGCTTCCAGGAAAAAAATGCCTCGAGTGCTTCTATGAGATGCTCCGGTCTGGCGATGGATGTGTTGAAAACTTCCTGGCCGTTCTGATAGAGAATGACACGGTCAGGGGCCTGAAAAAGGATGTTTTCCTTTGGGTAACCTGCCCTGAATTTCCTGGCGATTTCTTTCTCCAGGTCGTCGGTGGTGTCCTTCGCCTCCCAGACGCCGTGAATCAGCTTGAAGGCGTCGAGCAGGGCGCCGTCCACCCGGATGCTCTTTTGATCGCGCTTAATGGTGAACTGCTCGGCCAACGTCCATTGAACCCGATGGGAACAATGCCGGAGCAGCGCGGAAAAGGCCGGAGCGACGGCTCCTTCGGACAGAAGATCGAGCTGCGTCAGATTCGCAATGGCATTATAATAGGACTTGATGACCTTGTGCGTCGGTTTCAGAGAGAGGAGAGGCATTTATGATTCCTTTTTCCCCATAGGGGATTCCATATTACGACGTCCTGAATGGGGGGTATTTTTCATTCTTCTTCCTTCTTTCGCGGAAGTTCAATTGAAATGACCGTTCCCTTGCCTATCTCGCTCTTCACAAAAATATCTCCCCCGTGCCTCCTGACAATTTCATGGGATATATAGAGGCCCAGACCCGTTCCCTTTCCTACAGGTTTGGTTGTAAAAAAGGGTTTAAATATGTTTTTCAGCTGTTCGCCGGGAATTCCACTTCCCGTATCACGACACTCAATCAAAACAGTGTGCGTGTCTTTCTTGTAATGCGTCGTTACCGTAATGCGGCCTTCACCGCCGGGCAATGATTCTATGGCATTTTTTATCACATTGATGAAGACCTGCCCCAGATTTGCAAAGTTGCCTTCAACGAAGGGTAAATCATCGTCGTATTGCTTTTCAATTTCTACCTTGAGATATTTGTACTGATTATACAAAACCCTCAAGGCATCGTCGATGGCAATATTAATGTTCACGGGCTCAACATAAACCTGAGTCTGGCGGGAAAGATCAAGGAGGCTTCTTACAATGTCACCTGCCCTCTTTAACTCTTTCAATGAGAAGGCGAGGTCATTCAGCACCTCATCACGATTTTCCGATTTTACTTCCCATTCACCGACGGATTCGGCGCTGGTCTGAACAAGGCTTGAGGCGCTTGAAAGGGGATTGTTAAGTTCATGGGCTGTGCCGGCAACGAGTTGCCCGATGGCCGCGAGGCTCTCCGACTGAATCAGTTGCGCCTGGGTCCTCTCTTTTTCTTCCAGGGCCTGGCGCAGTTCCGCCGTCCTGTCTTCGACTTTCTTTTCAAGGTCGCGGTTCAGTTTTGCAATCTCTTCATAGGCCATTGCATTTCCTATAGCCGAAACGCTCTGATTTGCGATGGTCATGAGCAATTCCATATCCTCGTGTACGAACAACTCCCCGGATTTCTTCTGTCCGAGGGCAATCATACCCATCAAGCCGGTTTTGGACATCATCGGTACGATCAGAGAAGCTTCCATCGCATCAAATACACGGATAATCATGACCTTTTCATCCGGGAGGCCGCTATGATGCTCGACAACGGACCTGCTTAAAGGCCTTTTCGTCTTTTCAAAAAACAGAACAAGGGGATGGTCACGATCAAGGTTGTTGTCGTTTGTGCCTTTCAAACTGTCAGAATCACCGGAATAGGTTATGAAAGACCTGCTGTATTCGTCATACGTCAAGAGGCAGATCTGCGTCACCTGCAGGGCTGCTGAAATGGACTGCAGGAGAAGACGCCTGATCTGTTCAAATTTCAATAGAGAGGCCATTTCCCCGCTGATTTCTTTCAGAAGCTTCTGATAATCGTATTTACCCCTGAAAAAAAGCTTATCAATGGATGTCTGAACCTTTTCCCTCAACGGATTGAACAGAAGAACGATCAGAACCGCCAGGATAAAGGGGAGAAACACAGCCCCATCATACCGGGCTCCCATGAACAAGGTGTTGAACAGGTATATGATCAGGATATATAAGACGGTGAGTATCCCTGTCAGAATAAAATAAACGGTCCCTCTTCTTATTACCGCCCCAATATCGAGGAGGTCATATTTCAAAACGCCAAAAGCCAGAAAAATCGCAGGAATGAAGCTGAAATTCCCCATGGGATAGACATTGAATCCGCAGACGGTGAGAATGTTCAGGGTAATCAGCAGGGCGCTCAGCCCCATGCCGCCAAGGATGTATTTTATCCTGTTTTTCTGCTGATTATCCGTTGCGTTTCTCATGCCCGCAAACAATTCATTAAGGCAATAAAACACGGCAAAAACGACCAGGACGGCAAACACATAAAAAACAGGCCCCGCCTTTGCAATGGTTCCAAAATGATATTTTTGAAGACCGCTGATGAAGAGTTCTGTGGGAGTAAAAAATACGATCATGAGACTCATTAGATAGGCGCTGTAAACAAGCCACTTGCGCATGGGGATTCCGAGGAAAGAGTGAACAAATTGAATAAACAGAGGAACGGCAAAAACGATAAAAAGATAGAGCGATCTGTCGATTTTCAGAGCCAGCGCTTTATCCGGCAAAATTGAAACCACCGCCACATTCGCATTTACAAGGGCTCCCACAAAGCAGATCCCGGCAAACAAGATATTGGTGGGGTTTTTTCGGCCTCTCAAAACGGAAACCAGGGCGAGACCGATTAATAAGAAAAACCCGATGGTCGGTGGAATCACATAGATAATAGAGACTTGACCGACGTTCAGCACCATTGAATCATCCTTCTCCTCAGGTCAAAACAAATCCGGATGGACGTTGATTCATTTATCGCGGCCGGATTCATTTATATGAAAATGCCCCCTCCCTCCCCCTCGACGGGGGAGTCACAAGACGTAAAAGATCCTTCCATAAAAGCCCGCCCGGCTCAGGTGTGCCCGTTGCCGGCATAATGGACGGATCAAGGACATCGATGTCGATCGTTATATAGACATCGCCGTGAAGATGCCCGCAGATTTTCTCCCACGACAGGGGCTCTTCAAGAATAAAATCGGCTGAAAATGATTTCACCCGACCATCCGACAGGAAGGTTGCTTCTTCTGCGCTCATGCTCCTGATTCCAGCCTGTACAAGGGGACAGATCTCGGATATCCGTCGGGCAACGGAGGCATGGCCGTAAGGACTGCACTGGTAATAATTTCTCAGATCGGCGTGGGCGTCAAGCTGCAACACGGATATTTCAGGATACTTATCTTTCATCGCCTGAGCCGCACCAAAAGAAATACTGTGTTCCCCTCCCAGGATAACGGGGATTTTATCGTAAGACAGCACTTCCGTGACGGCCTGTCGCACGGAGATCATCATCTCGGCCGGGCCCCTGGCGTCCGGCTCTAACGATGGCTGGGTATAGATGCCGGTTAAATACGTCTCCCGGCAGAGTTCCTCATCGTATAATTCCATGTGACCCGAAGCATCGAGGATCGCGGATGGTCCTTTCCGTGACCCGGACTGATACGTCGATGTCAGGTCATAGGGAACAGGAACCACAACAAACATTGCTTCCTCAAAGGTCGGATAGGCTAAATCCAATCCACCGAAATTCATGTAAATCCCCCGAAAACGTTATTGGCTTATTTATCATACCCTCCCGGGCATGTCCAGACTTGCGTTTCCCCTTGTGGCGAAGGTCCCCGTCCACAGGGCGGGGATTCCGTCAAGGAAGACATTTCAGGATGAATTCGCCCTGTGGTAATTCAGTGTAAACCGGCCGTCCTCATAATAAAGATAAGAATGATGCTTAACCCAGTCGCCAAGAGTGGCAAAGGTTCGCTTACGACCGTCAATCAAATATTCTTTGATCATCGGCTTATGACAATGCCCAAGAATGACGGCGTCAAAACCTTCTATAAACTTTTTCCGAGAAAATGCTTCCATCTTTTCCGCCATACAATTCTCGGATTCCGTTGATAATTCCTTGCTCATCATGGAACTGAGGCGAGCGATTTTCCACAGAAGAGCAAGGGGCATGATTCTCTGAAGGCGGTAAAAAAGCCGGCTTCTCAGGATTTTCCTTAAACGCAGATACCGTTTATTCGTATCGTCCACCGTGTCTCCATGAGATACGAGGATTTTCCGACCATCCAGAACAACAGGAGCCCATTCGGTAAATACGGTCATCCCGAGACGCTTTGAAAAGAAACTTTCCAGGCAGAAATCATGGTTCCCCTCACACAGGGCAACACGAACCCCCCGTTTTTGCAGACCCACCAGTTTGTCGATGGTCTCCTTAAATTCCGGATATACAAGCCCGTCCCTGCAAAACCAGAAATCAAAAAAATCTCCCGCAATAAACAGATTATCAACCGTAGCCATATGATCAAAAAAGTTCATGAGACTGCGATAACCTTCATCGTCGGCATGCTTCAGGTGGGCGTCAGCTAAAAATAC
>JAPLJQ010000103.1 GCA_026388495.1 Deltaproteobacteria bacterium
CATAAGTCGGCATATTTCCCTCCATGATAATTGATGGTTTTTGGAACGTTGAAGCGTTTATTTTTCATAATCCAGAAATCCTTAGCCCCGGGCTTCCGCCCGAGTATTACAGCAGGCGCGGGCTAAAGCCTGCATCTACCGGTTGCGGCTATCGTTTTCTCCGGCAACCCTTTTGTAACAAATGACATCACGGGCAATTTTCAAAGATCTCCTGTTATCTTTTATTTATACTTTTAACGAATTGGGATATATTGTCAAGAAGTGTGTAAATAAAAATATTATAACAGGAATATGTCCAGGATTCTTATTATATATCATTCTCAGACCGGAAACACGGAAAAGATGGCATTAGCTGTCGCCGAAGGCGCCCGCAGCATTGAACAGACGGAAGTGGTTCTGAAAAAAGCTCCGGATGCCACACTCGAAGACCTTTTAGAATCAGATGGTCTGGCAATCGGCACTCCGGAAAACTTCGGCTATATGTCCGGAATGATCAAGGATTTTTTCGACAGGACATTTTACCCTGCCCGGGATAGCGTTTTCAGAAAACCCTTCGTCATCTTCATCAGTGCCGGCAACGACGGCACCGGCGCCCTGAGAGCCATCGAACGTATCGCCCAGGGATACAAGTTTAAAATGGTCTATCATCCCGTCATCTCCCGGGGAGAGGTTACAGATACAGATCTTGAAAAGTGCCGGGAATTGGGGAATACCCTTGCAGCGGGCTGTCAATTCGGTATTTATTAATACCTGCTTGCATAAGTTCGCGTTGTGTCATTTCGACCGCAGGGAGAAATCTTTTTTAAAATCATATTGATGATTTCTCAGTCACTCTGTTCCTTCGAAATGACATGAATTTAATGCAGGTTGAACCTAACATGGAGTAATTCAAACAGATTCATGGGGCTTGACGATCACCTTCATGGATTCCCCGCCTTCAGCAACAAGTTGAAACCCCAGTCCCGTCTCTTTCAGAGGCAGACGGTGAGTGATCATCTTTCCGACCGGTACGCGACCGGATCGAATCAGTTCTATGGCCGTCATGGCATCCAGGGGACTGTTTCCGTATGACGGCATCAGCTTGATTTCATTACGCCAGAATTCATTGATCGGAACGGCCAGATCAACGCCCGGCTCCGTCGTGGCAAAGCACAGAACCGTGCCGCCGCGATCCACGGATTTCATGGCCTGGTCAAACGCCGCCGGCGTCCCGGTACAGACAATAACGAGATCGGCAAGCCTGCCGTCATTGATCCGACGCATGCGGGCCGGGATATCATCCCGGGCATGAATCACCTCGCTTGCCCCCAGTTGCCGTGCCATATTCATTCGGTATTCGCTGATATCCGTGGCGACGATCCGTCCCGCCCCGAGGGTTCGGGCCAATAGCAGATGAAGCAGTCCCGAAATGCCGCTCCCGAGAATGAGAATGGATTGACCCGGCTGAAGATTCGCCACTCGCTGGCCTCGAACGACGCAGGCCAGCGGTTCGATGAAGACGCCGTCTTCAAAAGAAAGTTCATCCGGCAACAGAAAAACGCCTCGATCCACATTAAGTTGCGGTATCCTGACATATTCGCCAAAACCGCCGGGATCGTAATTTGTCGTATGGAGCGTCTCGCAGGCCGTATGATAGCCCCTCAGGCAGTAATGGCACGTATTGCAGGGAATGTGGTGAGAGACAAAGACCCTGTCGCCGGTTCCGTATCGCGTCACCCCTTCTCCTGCTTCGGCAATTTCTCCCGCAATCTCATGACCGAGAACCAGGGGCGCCTTTTTGATACGATACCACTCCATGACGTCGCTGCCGCAGATGCCGCTTGCCATGACCCTTACCAGAATCTCACCCGGCCCGATTGCCGGCTTCGGCATCTCCTCCAGACGAACATCCCTGTTGTTGTAATACATGGCTACGCGCATGGTCTTCTACTCTGCTGATTTATTTTTTTAGACTGTTGAAAAGATCATAGGCATCTTTTGGCGTATAATTTTCATGAATGACAGCGCGCAATGCCCTGATCATGGCAACCGGATGAGGATTCTGCCAGATATTTCTTCCGAGATTCACACCGATGGCGCCCCGTTGTATCCCGTCATACACAAATTCCATGACCTCAAGTTCCGTTTCACACTTTGGTCCGCCCGCCATGACCACCGGTACGGGACAGCCGCAAACAACCCTGTCGAAGTCCTGACACCAGTACGTCTTGACGACCCGGGCGCCAAGTTCGGCGGCAATGCGGCAGGAGAGCCCCAGGTATCTGGCATCACGTTTTTCCAGTTCCTTGCCAACCGCCGTGACCGCCATGACCGGAATTCCGTAATCCTCGCATTGATTGACCAGTCCTGATAGATTTGTCAGAGACTCCCGTTCATAGTCACTGCCCACAAAAATGGATATCCCTACAGCACTGGCATTGAGACGGATGATCTCCTCAATAGATGTGGTGATACTCTCATTGGCGAGGTCCTTGCCGATCACGCTGGCGCCGCCCGACACCCTGAGAATGATGGGCTTGCTGTTTTGCGGATCCACAGCGGAACGCAATACCCCTCTGGTCACAAAAATGGCATCACAATAGGGAAGAAGGGGCTTGATGGTTTCCCCCGGTTTCTCCAGACAGGACGTCGGCCCCTGAAAATAGCCATGGTCTATGGGCAGGAAAAAGCAGCGGCCGTCAGGCTGGATCAATTGTGACATACGGTTTTTCATTCCCCAATCCATTTCAATACCTCCTCAAAATCGTTTATAAAAAAATGCGGAAAACATGTCTGCTTTGCCTGGAATTTCATGAAACGTCAATCACTGCCCTTGTGTAAGGACATCATTTCATGCTTGACTTTTCATACACCTGAACCTATTTTCTGTAATACTTACAGGGATCACACAACAAAGTCAACTGTGGGGATTTTTTCTTCAAAGGAAACATGACTATGAAAAGCAGGCTGATTGCGGTGATGATTTTTCTTCTGCTCTGTATTCCGGTTTCGGGTTTTTCCGAAACGACGGAAATCGTATCAGAGGGAATTTACAACATGGGAGACGGGGAAACCCCCGTCATTGCGGAAGGAAAGGCGGTGGAACAGGCAAAGAGGATCGCCGTTGAACAGGCGGGGACTTACGTCAAAAGCTATTCCAAAGTGAAAAATTTCCAGATTGCGGAAGACGAGGTACAGGTCTTGGCCTCCGGCATAATGGAGGTCACGGTCCTGGATAAGAAAAGGTCTGTAACGGGAGATGCCATAAAATTCTGGGTCAAGATAAAGGCGGTCGTTCATCCTGACAGGGTGGAAGTTATGGCGGAAAGAATCAGGGATCAGGGTCTTGCGGAAGATTACGCCAGGATGAAGGATGCCTATGAAAAGAGTCAGAAAGAAATCGAAAACCTGAAAACACAGCTTGTTTCCTCAAAGGACGAGACAAGCAGGAAACAAATTGTCGCAAACATCACGAAGCAGGAGAGAACCTTTGTGGTCAATCAATGGTTTGAGAAAGGAATGCAGTACGCCCTTGCTAACAGGACGGACGATGCCATTGAGGCCTTTTCGCATTCCATAGCGGAAGACCCGCAGATGTTGAAGGCATATGGCCAGAGAGCCCTGTTATATGCCAAAAGGAAGCAATACAATCTCGCCGTCGCCGACTTCAACAAAATCATTGAAATGAACCCTGACGATCCGAGGGCCTATACCGGTCGCGGCATTACCTATGGCCGGAGTGGCGAGCACGAAAAAGCGATAGCAGACCTTCATCGGGCCATCGAACTAAAACCAAATGCCCCGAGATTCGCCCTTGCCAGAATATACGCATCTCTGGGACATTCCTTCAAGGAAACCGGCAAAAATGAAAACGCGAGGACAAGCTTTCAAAAAGCCTGTAAACTGGGCAATCAAATGGCATGTAAACAGCTGAAGTCTCTGACTGGCGACCGGCGACCCGGAACCAGGCCCCTTCAAAGAGACATGAACCGTTGGACGCCATAGGAAAGGAGACGCTTTCTGCAGTCGGCAATGGCCCTTTTTATCATCACATTTATATTCATTTACGGTGGGATGCATCTTTATCTCTTTGCGAAGATGAAGAGTGCCGTCCCGTTAGGTACGGGAAGTACTGTCGGCCTGATGATGCTGTTTGCAATCATGATTTTTGCTCCAATCGCCGTGCGGATTCTGGAGCAACGCGGTCTGGATGCCCCGGCTCGTTTCACCGCTTACACAGGATATATCTGGATGGGCGTGCTTTTCATGTTTTTTGTTGTGTCCCTCATGCTCGATCTTTACCGATTCATGGTTCATGCGGGGACCGTTACGGTTTCCGTCAGATTCTCCCACCTGAACCCATCCCCGTTATTGACCTTCATATTATCGCTCGTGGTTTCAGTTGGCATCAACATGTACGGTTACGTCGAGGCAAAAAACCCGCGTACAGAAATGCTCTCCATTGAATCCGCCAGGATTCCGGAGAACATCGGCAAAATCAGAA
The DNA here is from genome assembly GCA_026388495.1 of Deltaproteobacteria bacterium. Taxonomy (GTDB): domain Bacteria; phylum Desulfobacterota; class Syntrophia; order Syntrophales; family UBA2185; genus JAPLJQ01. The sequence goes on from JAPLJQ010000103.1 coordinate 4,484, forward strand.
TCGTGCAGATCTCCGATGTTCATATCGGAATCATTATCGGAGAGAAACGCCTTAAAAGAATCGTTGACGCGATAAAAAAAGCAGAGCCCGATATTCTGGTTTCAACGGGTGATCTCCTGGACGGTCAGATCAATAACCTCGTTGAACCCATGAAACTTTTAAGAAGCATAGAACCCCGATACGGAAAATTCGCCATCACGGGGAATCATGAATTCTATGCAGGCGTTCACGAATCCGTCGATTTCATGAAAGACTCGGGTTTTACAGTCCTGAGAGGTGAGGGAAAGACGATCGCAGGGCTGATTAATATTGTGGGGCTTGATGATCCTGCGGGGAGACGGTACGGTCTTGCCAGAGAGGTTTCGGAAAGACAACTGTTATCTCAGTTTCCCCGGGAATACTTTACACTGCTCCTCAAACATCAGCCCGTTGTGAACACCGATGCTCACGGGTTGTTCGATCTGCAGCTTTCCGGACATACCCATCAGGGACAGATATTTCCTTTCAGTCTGATTACCCGTATCTTTTTCCCCAACCACGGGGGGTATTTTAACCTGCCCAACCAATCCGTTCTATATGTGAACCGGGGAACGGGGACATGGGGACCGCCAATCCGATTTCTTTCTCCCCCGGAAATTACGGTCATTGATCTGGTTCACAAGTAAAAAAGGCCCCGCAGGAAAAGAAGAGAGCCGGAAAACTGGTTTATTCAAAGTTCTCGGAGAGTGTCTCATGAAGAAATTTCTATGGTTTCTGGTCGGCATGGCCGTCATTATATCCATACCGATCATGTTATTCAGCGGGAGAACGCCCCCGGAAAAAACACCGGAGAAGGGAATCGAAATCCGGCAAGATCAGGCTCCGAAACCGGGTACTGTCAGCGATATGAAACCCCCGGTTCACGGGGAGGCGCTTCCCGGCAAGGCAGCAATGGATAAGAGGCAGAACATGGGAAATGCAGCTACGGTCAAAGAATTTCCGACGAAAAGGGTGTCGGAAAAATAAGACCCGCATCGATCAAACCGAAAGGACGTGTTTTTTCAAATCATCCTTTCCGGCTGATCGCCCCTTCATAGATTTTGAGAAGGGCCTGAGCTTCGTCTGAGGGGTTCGGCCACGCTGCCGCTCTCAGCCTGCTCGTTGCAGCAAGGGATTCGCGAAATACCGCATCATTGGCGAGTTGCAGGGCTTTCAGAACGAAATCTGCGCGATCGCAAAGATTGAACAGAGACCCGCAGGGACCGATTCCCTCTTCACCTCCGATCAACCATCGGTTCCCCGGAATGTCGGAAGCCAGGACCGGTCGCCCCGCCGCCATGGCCTCAAGGAGAGGATTGGAAAGCCCCTCTGAACTTGAATGGTTCAAGATCACATCAGCGCCCTGATAGGCAGAACACATGGCCTCAGGAGGGATCTGTAAAATCCATTTGGCGAAAGATCCCAAACGCCTTATCTCTTCCAAAAACCGGGCGGCATACCCGGCGTCAAGCGCCGGACCGGCAAACACCACCCGGATTTTCGGGCGGGATTCATGAACTTTTTCCATTGCCCAAAGGCATTCGAGGTTGCCTTTAACAGGGCGAATGCCGGCTGGCATAAAAAAGAGGATATTCTCTTCCCGGCAGGCTGCGATGGTCCGGAGATCAAAATGATCAGATCCAAACCACAAAAAAGCTTTGGGGACATAGGCGATCCGCTCTTCCATATCCGGCAGGAGTTCCTGCAGCAGCCGGGTGATTTCACGGCTCTGGGAAATGATGCAGCGGGCCATGCGGCAGGTCTTGACGACTGCATCCCTTTCCGCCCCTTTCAACGCATAGGGATTGACGTCTGTCCCCGCAGGAGAAACGACAAACGGTAAGGCACCGTATTTCTCCGCCACGAGTGGATCGAGCATCAATACGCCCGCCCGGCTGACATGATGGGCATGAACGATATGAGGACGGAAACGGTCCAGGCCGTAAACGAGCCCCCGTGCATCCAGATGCTGTGTCTCCATCACGTTTACCGCAAGGCCTTTTTGTGAAAGAGACCGGCGCCATCGCTCCGCCGTAATGGCATTTCCCGTTACATTGGGAAAGGCTGTCGGGGTCAGAATGATTACACGAAGAGCGGGATTCATGGAGAGGCCTCCGGAAAGGGCGTAAGCCGGATATGGAATTTTGCAATCATTAAAGAGAAGTCCCTGTCCGTCAGAATCTCCAGTTCTTTTTCTCTTTCCCGGTGTGAGAAAGAGGAGAACGGACCTTCCGCCTGCCCGGCGGGCGCTCTGCCGGGATGAACCATCAGTTCTGTGAGGCCCGGCGGCAGGGTTTGCAGGGTTTCTTCGAGGCGGGCAGAGGACATTCGCCCCTTCAGATAGAGACCCCGGAAATAATCTGTCTTCCTCAATGCAGACCCATGAATCTTGATACGGGCGGCTGCCGCGAGCCGGCAAAACATGTCCGCTTCCCCAGCCAGAACATCGTTGTTTCGCTCCATGGCGCTTGAGGGAGGCGGTTCTTCAGGAAGCCTTATCCACAGAATCCCGAATTCCCTTCCCGCCCTGACGGTTGCGTCAATCACAGCAGGGAAAATATGGACGTGCTGGTGTCCGTCCACATGATCAATTCGCACGCCGGCATCGCGGAGCGCCTGGATCTGAGCGGCAAATTCTTCCCGGATTTCCTCCTCAAGCCCTTTATCACCCTTTCTCATCAGGAGCCGATGTGCCTTTGCCTTGCCGCAAAAACATCCATCCGGGCCTGTGATGGATGTAAGCCCCGGGCTCAGGGGAGTCCCTTCGGTAAGGTTCAGATGGACGCCAAACGAAATGTGGTGACAACGGGATGAAGCGATCCTGTGAAGGACGTCAGGGAAGGCGGGACCATTGACCAGGATACTTGCCGCCGTCACAGCGCCCGCTTCTATGGCCTCAAAGATTCCCGCATTACGGGCCACATCCGCCCCCAGGTCATCCGCATTGATAATAAGCCGCTTCAACGCCCTCTCACCCCCCGGGCACAGATAAAAAGATTGCGAAAGACGTATCTGCCCTCACCCGCGTCCTTGAAATCGGAACGTCCTGATGAACGCAGATCCAGGAAATGATTCATGAGTCCTCTTTTTACAGATTCGTATTCATTGCCAGTGAAGGGCCGCTCTGTCTCATGGACAACAGAGACGTGATGGAAACGTTTTCGCAGCTGACACAGAAGCTCTGACGCATTTGCCAGTGAAATTGCCATGAGCCAAAGCCTTCCGCTGTCCGGTTTCAGAAAAACAGGGGCGTCCTGAAGGATTGCAATCAGGTGTTTCGTTCCGTCAACCCCGCCATACCGGGGACCAAAGGGACAGGGGCCCGGAGTCTGGGGAGGGGTGGCGACAATCACATCGAATGTGCCCGCATCTCCCGAGGAATAACCATCCAGCGCCTCGTACCAGGCGCCTCCGCGTATATCAATCTTTTCCGCAACGCTATTCGCCAGAGCATTCTTCCTCGTCGCATCGAGGGCGCGGGGATCGATATCC
>JAPLJQ010000163.1 GCA_026388495.1 Deltaproteobacteria bacterium
GTTCCGGGACCCGTCAGAATCGCCGCTCGGCTGAAGAAACCCGCTCCCGCATTCATGATGACCCCGGAACCTTCACATGCCTCAGAACAGAGATAGATCACAATACCCGCAACGTAATCAGGCAGCATTTTCTTTTGCAAATCAGGCGGAAGGACGTCCTGCGTTAGCCGTGTTGCCGCCGCAGGGGCAATGGTATTCACTTTTATGTTGTACTTTTCCCCCTCAAGCTTCAGCGTGTTCATCAACCCGACCAATCCCATCTTCGCCGCACTGTAATTGCTCTGACCAAAATTTCCGTACAGCCCCGCCGCCGATGTTGTCATCACGATCCGGCCATATCCCTGCTCCCGCATCACACGGAAGGCCGGCTGAGTTACATGATAGGCGCCATTGAGATGAACATCCAAAACGCCGCGCCACGCCTCCAGATCCATCTTCATAAAACTCTTGTCACGCAATATCCCCGCATTGTTGATCAGAATATCCACCCGGCCGAAAGCTTCCAGTGCCGTCTTTACAATATGCTCTCCTCCCTCCGGGGTGGCCACACTGTCGTAACTGGCTGCCGCCTCGCCTCCCATCTCTCGAATCTCCCCAACGACCCTGTCCGCGGGACTGCTCGACCCATCCCCTGATCCGTCACGGGACCCGCCATAATCATTCACCACCACCTTCGCGCCACGACGGGCCAGCTCAAGGGCATATACCCTCCCCAATCCCCCGCCCGCTCCCGTCACAACGGCAACACGACCGTCAAAACGGATATTATCGCCCGGAATATCTCCGTATTCAAATATGCCTCGATCGATGACGATATCTCCCGTATTTGCATGGACTGTTCGCCATACCGCAAGGCCTTCCCCCGTCTTCCAGATCAATGTCCTGATGGGCTCACCGGGGTAGAGGGTTTGTGAAAACCGGCAGGCGATGCGCCGCACCTTTTCAGGCGCTCCGGGCGCCAGGCTTGCCATCAGGGCCCGGCACGCAAACCCGTAGGTACAAAGCCCGTGCATAATCGGTTTTTGAAAGCCGACTTTTTTTGCAAACTCATGGTCAACATGGAGATGAAAGATGTCACCGGATAGCCGATAGATGAGCGGTTGATCCGGAGACGGCAACGCTTCCACGATAAAGTCCGGTTTCCTTTCCGGGAAATCGACAATCTGCGGGGGGGCGTCCTGGCCGCCGAACCCCCCATCGAGGCGGCCAAAAAGAGTCATGATGCCGGTGTAGAGTTTTTTCCCGTCGGAATGATACGTATCGCTTTCGGCAATCACCAGCGCCCCCTTGGGGCCTTTATCGAAATATCGGGTGATTTTCCCCTCCGTTGTCAGGGTTCCCGATGTCGGGATGGGGTGATGAAAGATAATGTCCTGCTCACCGTGCAGAATCCCGGCAAGATTGATGTTGGAAGCCGCTGCCACCTGCCAGAAGAAATCAAACATCATGGCGACGGAAAACGTAGGGATTACTTTGAGATTTTTCTCATATGTGTAATCAAGCTCCTCAAAGCCGGATCCTATCCCCAGTGCGTACAGGACAACATCTTTCCAGTCATAAGCCTTTGTCAGGGGTCCAATCTTTTTCCCGATTGACTCCATATTGAGCGCCATTTTCTTCCTCCATCAGATTTTTCTGGTATTGTGACCATTATTTTTTTTCATGCCCGACGGGAATTAAGTACAAGGGAACATGATGAGCGGGGAGATTCAAAACCTTCATAACTCGGATAGCGAAGGCTTCGGAAGCTTTATCATTTTTCTACCCTCCTTGACGGCACAGATATCTGCAGGCGCCAGCAAGTTCAATACGGCAATGCCAGCGGTTATCAACCACAGGCCGAAATGTCTCTTAGACATGGTTTTCATTAAGAACCGTTTGCACAAAGTGACGTTTTTAAAGGTTCAATTCAAACTTCTGCGCTACCAGTTCTCTTCCCCACTGATGCGCTTCGATCTCTTCAGAAAACCGGAATCCGACGCTTTCATAAAGGGCGCGGGCCACATCAAGACCCTTAAATGTCCACAGGTAAATGTCACGATAACCTGCCTCCCGGCAAAATGCAACAGCACGGTTCAGCAGCTCGCGACCGATTTCCCGACCCTGAAATTCCGGCGCCACAATAAACCACCGCAGACGAGCGCTTTTCGTATCTATCTTGCTCCCGTCTATGATGATACAGCCCGCAAAGGTTTCATTCGATGTGACGATCCACAGGCCGTCCCTCGCTTCTTGAAATTCAACGATGAATTCTGATATTTCTTTTCCGACCTGGGCTTCAAAGGAAACATCAAGACCCCAGTTTTCGTAATAATAAACGGCATGAAGTTCCGTTATTTTACCGACAGCACCGGGGAAGTACCCTTTCCACTGCAACCTCGCGAGTTCAGGATCCGTCATTTGCAACTCCCTTCATGATACAAAAACTCCGAATGGATTCCATCAGATAAAACAGCTTTGTTAAGACGCTCCTCAGAAGGAGCATGGTGATGGGTGGCGATTACTTCATTTCTCTGATAACCATACTTGATATAAATCGCTGGTAGTTGTTCCGTCCTGTCTCCTTGGCGCGATACATGGCAATGTCTGCGTGCTTGACAAGGGTGTCGACATCATCGGAACTGTCCGGATAAATGGCAATGCCGATACTGGTGGTTATATGAATTTTATTGCCTTCAATGACAAAGGGGTTTTGGAAGGCATCAACAATTTTCTGGGCAATCGTGGTGCTGTCTTCGATCTTTTTGATTTCCGGCAACAGCAGCAGAAACTCGTCGCCACCCATGCGGGCAACCGTGTCTCCCTTCCGGAGGAGTCCTGTCAGGATCTCCCCCACATCCTGAAGCAGGTGATCTCCCATGTGATGGCCTAACGTATCGTTAACATCCTTGAATTTGTCCAGATCCAACATCATGACGGCCAAATACTGCTGATGTCGTTTCGCCCTGGCTATTGCCATGTTCAGACGGTCTCTGAACAGAAGACGGTTGGGCAGTCCGGTAAGGGGATCATGATAGGCCAATCTTCGGATGGTTTCCTCCGCTTTTTTTCGTTCCGTCACATCCCGTATGAAATTCCTTATCCCCGCACGGTTACCCTTTGTGTCCAGAATCAGAGAAGCAGATATCTCAACATTGATTCTGGTCCCGTCATTTCGAATAAACTGAAGCTCGCTACCCCTGGAGGCTTTCCCCGTCTCATAAACGTCATCAAACATTTTGGATAGCTGTTTTGACGCTTCCTCATCCACGAGACGACTGAAGTTCATGTAAGTAAATTCATCCCTGGAATAACCGATCATATTCAACCATACCTGGTTAAAAAAGAGGGGGGTCCAGTCAGAAGCAATTTCAAGGTATCCGTCTTCAATATTTTCAATGATGTTTTTATATTTTTCCTAGCTTTCTCTCAGAGATTCCTCGGCTTGTTTCCTCTCTGTTATGTCCTTGATGGTTCCCTGATAACCGATGATCTGTCCACTCTTTTCCTTTATCAGAGCGGATGTGATCAGGGTGTTGATGACGGTGCCGTTTTTTTTCTTCAGGTCTATAGCATAATCCTGCGTATACCCGTTTCGCTCAATCTTCTCAGCGTGTTTTTTTCTGTCCTGTTTGTTCTTATATAACTCTGCTATTCTAACATTTTGCAGCTCTTCCGCTGTTTCGTAGCCAAAAAATTCCACGGCAAAATCATTGAAGTCTATCCAGTAACCGTCTTTAGACGTGATAAAAACACAATCCCTTGACGTTTTGAAAAATGCCCGATATTTTTCCTCGCTCTCCCGAATGCTTTCTTCTACCTGTTTCTGCGAGGTTATGTCCTTTGAAACTACAACAACGCCTATGATTTTCCCATCATGCTCCTTTTCCCTCAGAGGGCTGAGGGTCCGGACAAAATACCGGTTATCCCTCATACTTCTATAATTATGCTGAATCGACCCTTTGGTTGCCCACACCTCTTCTACGATTTCAGTGAACTCTCCGGCCTGATCCGGACTATGAAAATCACCATATGGTCTGCCGATGACCCGTTCTAAAGGCATGCCGAGTCTCGACAGATGGGGCTTGTTAATAAAGCAATACCGGCACTCCCGGTCTACCATATAAATGGAATCCGTTGTTGATTCCACAATGGAACGATACACATCTTCCAATGTCTTGTGTTCGATGGGATTTATTTTAGATTCTCCGCCGCTTCGTTCCGGGTCTTCACAGGTGGGTTTTCCCATGTCATTTACCGTGTCGATGAACCAATAAAAGAGTTGTTTTTTTACATGACGCCTTCTCCGGATTACGGGGCTGAAAGATTCCGGGCCAGACAGGCTGCTCCAATGGCGCCATTTTCCTGAGCGTAGCGTGATACCTCAACGGGCGAATGAAGCATTTTTCTTAGAGCCCTGACCACCCCCACATTCTTAGCCACACCGCCCGTTATCATGACAGGTTCCCTGATACCGATGCGCATCATCATGGCAGATACCCTTGCGCAGATAGAATCATGGATGCCTGCAATGATATTTTCCCTCTTTTCCCCTTTGGCAATGAGCGAAATGACCTCTGATTCGGCAAATACCGTACATAGGCTGCTGATTTTCGCAGGACGATCGGCGGACAGGGAAATCTCCCCGAACCGGCCCAGATCAACTTCCAGAGCCCTCGCCATGACTTCAAGAAAACGTCCTGTTCCCGCAGCACACTTGTCATTCATGACAAAGTTGACAACCTTCCCTTTGTCATCCATGACAATGGCTTTACTGTCCTGACCTCCGATATCAATGATCGAGCGGATCTGAGGATTCAGATAATAGGCTCCCGCTGCGTGACACATGATTTCCGTAATGGCCTTATCCGCTGCCGCCATGCTTTTTCTTCCGTAGCCCGTAGACACGATCCGGTTAACGGATTTCCTGCCGAGGCCCAGTTCCGACAGGATTTCATCGAACACTTTATTTCCCGACAGCTCGGCGTGATAGCCTGTGGATATTACTTTGGTCCCCAGCAGCACGCCTTCTTTCATAATGGCCGCCTTGGCGCTGATGGAACCGATGTCAATACCCGCTGTAATCAATCATTGCCCTTCCCTGGTTGAGCAATACAGGATTTAAAAAATATTTCAGGGATCAACCTATACGTGTCCCGCATAATCAACATTTCGGGATTTTCCATTAGAATACTGTTGGCATGATAATAAGACAATGCTTCCTTTGTGTCAATCTCTTAAAAAAGTTGCGATCTTTTACCTGTCATTTCCCTGCCGATGACAAGGGGATCTTCAGAAGGGAGGTTCTCTGCCTGGATTCCCACTTCCATGATAACAGAATTCATCGCGATCGTTAGAAATGAGATAGCCTGAGGCAGTGTGCAATTCTTCGTTGATTCAAGGGCCAGGGTTGTTTTGTGCTGCTGGTACAGTGCGTAGTACGTAAGGGATCTTCTCTGCTCCTTGTGAAGGGATTTGTTGCTCGCCGTATTGGTATTGTTTACCTGAAAATGAAACTGCTTATTGGCAATTCTGGAGTTCGATCTGGCGGCTATTCTCTTTGCGAGGTTGTCCAGTTCCAGTTTATCGCCATTCGGTAAATCGAAGATGGGGGCGTCAATAACATTACACTGTCCCCATTTATAAGGATTTCTTTTATGAGATATCCATTGGGGGGAGTAGAAACCCTCACCTTGATGGAGATTCAGGACATAATCGGCATTTTTTATAAGATATTTGGCAAGGTCAACGACCTTTGAATCCGGGGTGGAGTTGCTGTTTTCAGGCAGATGAAAAAGACGATTCATATCGCCGCCGAGGCCCTGGCGCTTTCCCCTTGAAACGGCGGGCAAATTCAAACGAGGTACAACAATTATGGTTCCCTTTTTTACCTTGACATCAACATATCTTTCCGCCGTTAAATAACCACCCGATTCATCACCATGGATTCCGGCAAAAACAAGCAGGGTAGGTCCCTTTTCTTTACCGGAAATAACATATACGGACACCGCCTGATTCGTGCCGCCAAAATACCTGTGAATCTGAGCATCTTGTTTTGAATACGTTTTATGATTTGATACCAGATAAATGACCGTGAAGAAAAGACAGGCGGCAGCTATCCCGACTAATATGAAGATTCGCCTATGATTTGCCATCCCGTTTGCCCTTTTTTCAGGTAGAATATTTTTTTACTGTCGCTTTTGAAGTTATTTGAGTTATATCTTTGCAGAAATCGCACAATGGCGATTTTTCCGCCATATTCCTGCGGTATGAGAATCGCGATGTTTTCTGTTTTTACACGTATAAATTTCTTGCCCTTGTTTACTTTTTCCTTCTGCTGCTTGAAGGCCTGATAACCCATCCCCTCGCTGTTGATAAACTCCGGGGCATAGAAGCTCATAAATTTTTTGGTATTAATGCTTTCCCATCCCTGTCTCCAGGCATCCAGAAAGCTCCTCAAATCCTTCGATACTGCGGCTTGATTTTCCTGTTTGGTAAACTGGAGCTTGTTTACAATAGCGATGGGGGTTCCATTCGGTTTGAGAAAACCGCTCATTTCTTTCAATGCATCGTTGCTCACGGCGATACAGCCCTTGGTGTCCGGAATGTCGGTCCCGATTTTTTTGCCGGCGCTGTGCCCGTGTATCCAGATCCCCCCCCCTTTTTTTCCTTCTTTGTGATCCAGAAAATTGGGATAATTAAGCACATAAGCGCCATAACCGTAAATTTCCGGCAAGGTCTTTCCCGAAGCGAACCGTAAGAAAAAATAAACTCCTTCCGGTGTGGCAAAATCGCCATCCCGTCGTTTATCGTGATTATTCGCGCCAATGATACATGGATATTGTTTGACTACAGAAAACTTCCCGTCCGAAAAACGGAAAATATAGAGAATTTTTGTGTCTTTCTCGCATACAAGAAGATATTCCCTTGCGTCTGCAAAGACCAGGGGCTGGGGAGCTTCCAGAGCGGGGGAAGGCAGACTTGCAACCGCTTGCAGCGGAGGTGGCGGCGCCTTGACGGACGTCGGCGGCGTCGAGGTCGCTTCTACCTTGGTTGACGCTTTTTCAGGCGTTTCTGGCGTCGGGGGCAATATAGTCGCCACCTGTTTCCTGGCCTCTGTCAGATATCTGAAGGCTTTCTGGTAGTCTTTCTGTTTCAATGATTCATGAATGTGATTAAAGTCCTTGCTGGTTTCGCTGATCGTATTCCGCAGGTTTTTATTGTGATTTCTTTCTTTAATAAAAAGATATAAAAGGGCGACATTTATCAGGATTAATATAGCGATGAGCGCAATGCCGATTTTAAGATAGGGGGATTTCGGTGAATATCTGTAAGACCTGAACCTGTTCATGTCCTTATCCGGTGTGTAATGCGCGCTTGACGGATTTTTTTTGGCATGAAGCTTTTACCTGTTTTTTCTTTTTTGTCAAGGAATGAATGTATCATGAAGGTCGTTACAGGATATTTCTCAAATATCCCCGGAATGAGGATCGGAAAAATCTGCACATAAGGGCGCCGCATCAAGGTTACCGCAAATCGCATCGTCGAAAGCATCCTGATGAAAGATGGGAAAACGGTCAGCCCCGGGAAACTAACGGACGGAAAGTTGTGAGTCTTCCATGGCCCGGATTCAGGCCACGTGAAAAATGGGTACTGGTGGGTTCTGCAATGTCAATCGAAGGTTCTGAGCAGAGGGGAGAACCCGTTTTTCAAGTTTTTCAAACCTCTCATTGGGGACATGCTTCGCCGATGGTAAGGCTCAGGGTTTCTTACGCAAACTCCCGTTCGATGCGTGCCATGGCCTCGGCAAGGCGGTTATCCGGAACGGTGAGGGAGATGCGGATGTACCCTTCTCCGTACTGGCCGTAGGCCGTACCTGCGGCCACGACAACGGCCGCCTTATCGAACAATCGATTGGTAAATTCAAGGGACGTCATCCCTTTGGGAACGGGAACCCAGAGATAGAAGGTCCCCTTCGGTGCGTCGAAGACAATCCCGATTTTGCCGAGGGCTTTCAATACCATTTCCCGCCGTTTTTCATAAATACTCAGCATGTCCTCGATGAATCGCGCTTCATGCTTCAGGGCGTGGATTCCCGCGTACTGAATCGGGTTGAAGATGCCGGAATCGCTGTTTTCCTTGACTTTGCTGACAGCGGCAATGAGATCGGGGTTACCGGCGGCCATACCGATCCGCCAGCCGCACATGTTGAAAGGCTTGGAGAGGGAGTTCAGTTCAATCCCCACCTCTTTGGCTCCTTCGGCCATGAGAAAACTCAGCCGTTCCTGACCTTCGAACAGGATTTCGCTGTAGGGGTTGTCATAGCAGACGGCGATATCAAACTGCCTGGCAAAATCCACCAGCCGGTCGAAAAATACCCTCGTTGCACAGGCGCCCGTGGGATTGTTCGGATAATTGAGGAACATGCCCCTGGCTTTTTTTGCTATATCCGTGGGGATATCCTCAAAAACAGGAAGGTAGCGGTTTTCCGCCAGGATGGGAACATTGTAGGGCTCACCTCCTCCCATGAGGATACTTGCACGGTAGGCGGGATAACCGGGATCGGTCATCAGAACGATGTCGCCGGGATTGATCCGGGCCAGGACAAAGTGATGGCACCCTTCCTTGGATCCGATCAGTCCCAGGACTTCGCTCCCAGGATCAAGAGACACCCCGTATCTGGAATGATACCAGCGGGCAACCTCCTGCCGGAAAGCAAGCATTCCCTTTTCTTCATCAATGGGATAGCGATGATTTTCCGGGTCTTTTGCCCTTGCGCAGAGTTCATCAATGATGGAATCAGGCGTCGCCTCCACCGGGTCTCCGATGGCAAGGCTGATGACGTCAATGCCGTCGGCCTTTGCCTTGTTGATCTTTTTTCGTAACTCCATAAAGAGGTAGGGTGGAATATTTGTCAGTCGGTCGGCAATCTGCAAAATGGTCTCCTCCTGTAATCGTTTTTTGATGTGGCTCAGGTTTTATAGGCCTCGTCCCAGATGCGCCCTTCATAAACCAATTTGGTCTTTCCTTCAAGATAAATGTCTTCAAAACCATGGTCCGTTTTTTTAAAATATATTCTCAGCGTTTCCCCGCTCCTTACCCTGACGTTTACCGGCGATTCTATCAGACCCTTCCATGAGGATATCAGGGCCGATGCGACGGCGCCGGTACCGCAGGCGAGGGTTTCGTCCTCGACACCCCTTTCATAGGTTCTTGCCCTGACCATTTGCTTGTCGATGATTTCAACAAAGTTTGCGTTCGTCCCTTCCGGTTGGAAGTGCTCGTGATACCGAATGATCCGACCGACGCGAAAAACATCAAACTGATATATATCATTAACAAAATGTACTGCATGAGGCACCCCCGTATTGATATGGCTGATTTCAAATGGCCGACCATCGACAGGAATGGATAGATTAGCCCGCAGGCTGTGCGGATTGGGTAATTTCAGTTTTACGATGTCTCCTTTGACTTCGGCATCGATGATCCCCGCCTGCGTTTCGAAGGAGAGATTCTCTCCGGCGATCCCTTTGACAAAGGCGAACCGGGCGGCACACCGCCCGCCGTTGCCGCACATTGCCGCCTCGCTGCCGTCGGCGTTAAAAAAACGCCACCGGAAATCGACCACCTCGGAATTTTCTATGATAATCAATCCGTCTGCGCCGACGGACACTTTCCTTTCGCAGACAGTTCTGACAAAATCCGGCAGAATTACCACGGATAGAGTCTTATCCCTGTTGTCAATCAGAATGAAATCATTCCCGCTACCACTCATTTTAAAAAAGTCGATCATTTTACAAACCTCCAAACCATAACACCGGACTGACGGTTGTTCAGAACGGCAATTCATCATGTCGGGCGAAACGCCCAATTTGCTCAACTCATAACAATTCTTTCAGAAATAATAAAATGATTTTATCACAAACTCAAAGGCCTCAGACCATTCATTTATTCAAGAAAACAGATGGCTGGCTGATCCCGTGGACCGGCTATCACCTTTCGTTTATCATCCAAAGCTCATCTTCATCAGTCAGCATCTATCCCGAAATGCATCACCCATGCCACACACATCCGACCAGCCGTCACCTTCGGGTTTCCTCATACAGCATCGATTATTCCTCTATAACCCGAGACCTTTGAAAAATTCCCTTTTCTGTCATTCCGGGCTTGACCCGGAATCCAGGGAATGGCTGAAAATCCTGGATTCCGGCGCCTGTCCCGGACTCCGATCCGGGATTCGCCGGAATGACAAAATTGCCGGTTTTATACAGTTATGCAAAGGTCTCGAATAGTCTGTCGGTTTGGGA
>JAPLJQ010000086.1 GCA_026388495.1 Deltaproteobacteria bacterium
CGGGCGTAGCCGGGGTCGCCGTGCATATAACCGATGGAATAGATATGGATCAAAAGGCTAACCCAGCAGACCACCAGGAGCATGACGAGGGAAAGGGGATCAATCAGGAAACCGATATCTACGGAAAAATTCCCGGCCAGCATCCATGTGTACGATACGACGTCATTGAGGATACGCGATTCGGGAGGCAGCGCCTTCACTTCAAAGAAGATCAGGGTTGACAGGATAGCCGACATCCCCACGGCGAGACAGGCGATGGGACCGATCACTTTTTTCGGCAGCCTTGGTCCCAGAAGTCCGTTGATTAAAACCCCCAAAATGGGAAATAACGGGATCAGCCACACATATTGATGCATCGTAAGCTCCTTCTTACCACTTCATCAAATTGATGTCGTCTATGTTGGCCGTTCCCCAGTTCCTGAAGAGCAGCATGATAATGGCCAAGCCCACAGCCACTTCAGCGGCAGCCACAGTCATGACGAAAAACACGTAAATCTGGCCGTTAAGGGTTTCCATGTAGCGGGACAGGGTGATAAAGGTCAAATTCACCGCGTTTAACATAAGCTCGATGGACATGAAGATCACCAGGGCATTACGCCGTATAAGGACCCCCAGGATCCCTACCCCGAAAAGCAGTGCACTCAGTAACAAATAATAACTCATGGGAATCATATCGTATTTCTCACTATCCTGACGTATAAGGTTCCTTGATTCTAACGCTCCCCGCTGGAAGGATTCGGATTTTTAGTGCGCCTTGCCAGATAGACCACACCCACCATTGCCACCAGGAGCAATATGGATGTGATTTCAAACGGCAGGATGTAGTCTGTAAACAGCAATGACGCCACTGCCTTGGTATTGCTGACCTTTTCTGCCATCTGCGGGCTGTAGGTTCCCATTGCACCCAACTGGGAGCCCCTGTATAAGAGTGTCGTGGATATTCCCAGACCGATTAACGGGACCAGCACCACGACAATGACAAAGCCGAAAAATTTCTGCATCCAGTGTCCTGTCTGCCGCTCATGTTTCTCCTTGTCCATGTTCAGAAGCATGATCACAAAGAGGAAAAGCACCATGACAGCGCCGGCGTATACGATGACCTGGATGATGGCAATAAATTCGGCGCCCAGCATAAGATAGAGACCGGCCATGGAGAGAAAGGTAAGGATCAAACAGAAAGCCGAATAGAGTGGGCTCCTCTGAAACACCACGAAAAGACTGGATATGAGGGTGATTCCACCGATGACGATAAATAAAAACAACTCCATCAAGCCTTCTCCTTATTCCGGACACTTTAAAAGATCTTCTTTGTTGAGAAGAAGCTTCTTTTTGTCATCCGTGGCCAATTCATACGCATGACACAATTTAATGGCGTCCTTTGGGCAACTCTGTTCGCAGAAACTGCAAAAGATACAACGACCGATGTCCAGTTCAAAGGTTGCCGGGTAACGGGAATTGTCTTCCCTTTTCCCGCTTGTAACCTTGATCGCCTGCGCCGGGCATCCCCGGGCGCAGATACCGCAGCCGATACAGGCTTCTTGCCCGTCTTCTCCTTTTACAAGACAAGGACGTCCCCGCCATCTTTCATACATGACTTTCTTTTCATCCGGATACTGAAGGGTAATCCGTGGACGGAAGAGCGTTTTGAAAGTGAGGGCCAATCCTTTTGCCAGTGGTATGATCATGATCTTTCCTATATCCGTTTTCGCCTAAGGTATTACATGTATCCGAACAGCTTCATCGTGACGGGGGTAATGAGAATGTTCACCAGTGTTGCGGGCAGCAGAACTTTCCATCCCAGCTTCATCAGGAGGTCGTAACGGAAACGGGGATAAGTGGCCCGCACCCAGATGAAGAAGAACACCAGAATAAATGTTTTTACACAGAAATAAATAACAGGCAGAAAATACTTTAAAACCGGCACGTCCACAAACGGCCCCTGCCATCCACCGAGGAAGAAGGTCACCGTCAAGGCGCTGGCAGCAATCATATGTCCGTATTCAGCCAGATAGAACAGGGCGAATTTCATGGAGCTGTATTCCATCTGGTAACCTGCAACGAGTTCGTTTTCACATTCGGTAAAGTCGAAAGGGGTGCGGCCGGTTTCGGCAAAAACTGCGATTAAAAAAATAACGAAGGCAAGAGGCTGGGTGAAACAGAACCACTTGGGAATGACGCCAAACCAGCAACCCCCTTGAAACTTCACGATATCCATCAGGCTCATGGAACCGGTTGTCATGATGATGCCGACGAGGGCGAGGCCTGCGGCCAGTTCATAGCTGATCATGACGGCCGATGCGCGCACACCACCCAGAAGGGCGTATTTATTGTTTGAGCCCCAGCCTGCCATGATGAGTCCATAAATCCCGATGGAGGAAATCGCAAAAACAATCAGGATGGCCACATTGACATCGGCGATGATCCCGCGATTCGCGTTCGCGAGGGTGAAGTTGTATACCCGGCCGCCAATTTCCATCGTCGCCGGCCAGA
>JAPLJQ010000034.1 GCA_026388495.1 Deltaproteobacteria bacterium
GATTCAAGTCTTCTCCCATAAGGATCGTCATTGGTTTTAGTAGACCATGACATATTTGACAATGTGGCTCCTGCTCGCCCGTCTCTAAAATCCCTTCAAGCTCCTGTCTTGGGTAGACCGTTCCACAATTCAGACAACTGACGCGAAGCGCAGTTCCGTGGACTTCGATGATCTTGGAGGGACCGACACCTGCCCTTTGAAAAAGACCGTCAACGTTTTGGGTCACGACACAGTCAAGCTTCCCCTGTTCGTCCAGACATTTAATTGCCCTGTGTATATCGTTCGGCCGGGCCGTTGTGATCATCTGATAGAAATGACGATCCATGGCCCAGTAGCGTTCCCGGACGTCCTGTCGGGTCAAAAAATTCTGGTAGGTAAAATCCTCGGAGCCATACTGTCTCCAGTATGATGAATTGCCTCTGAAATCGGGAATTCCGGATTCCGTGCTGGTTCCGGCACCGGAGAGGACGCTGATTTTATTTGAGCCGCAAACAAGATCAAGAAATCGTTCGATATCTTTACGCGTAATCCTCAGGGGGGCAATTTTCTCCCGCAGGATATGTTGGATGTCATGCCTGATATTTGGATGATTGGGGGCGCTTCCCGCCTTCTCATAGACATATTGTCCTTGCCGGGGAAGGCCGCCCTGTCGTGGAGGAGCTTTACTTAAGGCGGCTTTATGCATTTTAAGGATATGCTCCGGTGTTGTGACCATGTCAAGAGGCACGGTGACGATTCCGAATCGTTCCACCCCTGTTATTTTTGCAAACATCAATGCGACAATAACCGTCAGATTAAACGGCAGGGTTAAAAATGGGAGATTCGCCTTCAGGAACAGATCGGAAATCACGAACCATAGGCCAAAGCATATAAAGAATGCCAGACAGGTATAAAGAAACGCCTGCCTGCTGGCTACAATAAGCAGGCCGAAAAGAGCAATAGACAGGGGAAGGATGTTGAAACCTAAAAAAACCTCTGCGCCCATATGAACCCATCGATGGGGTAAAATCATCATGAATATCAGACCCGAGACAGTGAAAAAAATGGCCGCTGCAAAGTTTATCCGCGAATGAACGAAGATGCCGGCAAGGATCATTCCCCAAACATGAAGTTTGTATGATGCCATAAGACCCCAGACACCCTCAGTGTTTTGAGGTATGATCTGAAAAAGCGGCATAAGCGGCGTATCCAGAGGAATGTATATTTGCAGAGGATGGAGAACACCGGCGTTGAAAACAAGCCAGTAGATGAGAAGAAGGGAAAATATAAAAACGGCGACAGCAGGTAAACTCATCACCGGCAAATTATAGCGGCCGTAAGACAGCAATGTCATCATAGCGGATTGAACGACGGTTATAATGATGGCCATGCATATAAAGATGAATATCGAGGGGACGGAGATGAGAAAGTACCAGCTCCAGAATATGCCGAGGAGGGCGCCGTTGAAGCCGAAGATGCCTTTGGCGATGTAAAATTTATCCTCCTTGAGAAGAAATGCGGATAGAGATGAGATAGAGGCGCCCGTCAGTGTAAAAAGAAAAGCTGCCGATGAAAGCAAGGCCATGGAAACGAGCATCAAGAGTCCCGTCAGGGGGTGATCGGCAAAAATAACCTGTCCGCAGGAGCGTAGAATCGTGTCGATGACGCGAAGAGGCCGGACTTTAGCGCAAAGCATCTCCCAGTGGGACAACGTCAATACGTTGTGAAATTTTACCCGGTTGTTCATAATACTTTGAATCCTGCCGGCTATATGGACTCGGCAGGTAATAACCTTTCAGGCACCCGTTCAAGTCCTTTGAGATCATCGTATGTTTCTGCTCTTCTCAGGACCTCTGCATTACCATTATTTACCAGGACTACCGCCGGTCTGGGAAAGATGAACGGCATGGACTGAGAAAAGTTGTAGGCGCCCACATTTTTAATGGTCAGAATGTCACCGGTCTGTATCCGGGGAAGCATAACGTCCCTGCGGATCACGTCGACCTGCATACAAAGGGGGCCGAAAATGTCGACTCGTTCTGTCTTTTCCTGGGCGTTACGATTCGATGAGATGGCATGTTTATAATAATAGGCTGTGGGCAGGAGATTTACCCCGGCGTCGATGATAGCGAATCTGCTTCCGCCGTCTCGTTCCTTTACAGCGATTACCCTTGAGAGGAGAACCATGCTTTCGTCCACAACGCTGCGCCCGGGTTCCAGAATGAGCAACGGCTGCTCATTGAATTCACCGGCCTTTTTCGATATGATATCGCAAATAACATCTGCGTATTGATCCGGTGTCGGCGACATCGTCTCGCCGGGCATAAGTTGGGAATGAAGGGTATTGCTTGAAGGGAAGCCACCTCCGATATCGAGATAGGTAATTTCAATACCCAACGTTTCCCGAATCTTTACGGCAAGGGAGATGAGGTTCTCTATGGCACGGCGGTAAATGCCGAGATCGATGACATAGGTGCCGACATGACAATGCAGGCCTGTCAGTTGCAGATACCTGTGGCGGGAAATGAGCCGGCAAATTTCGTAGGCTTTGCCGTTTTCCAGACTGAAACCGAATTTATCCCAGGCCGGGTAGTTGAGCTGCATATTGACGCGGACACCGACTCTGGCCGTGCGGCCGAGTGTTTCCGCTACCTGTTCTGCGATTCGGTATTCGTCAGGGGAGTCAATATTCACGGCGGCGCCGTCGGAAAATGCACGGTTGAGCTCTGCCGGCTTTTTATAAGGTCCGTTGAATATAATTTTCTCACCCGCAATCTCCAGTCGTTTGGCCATTTCGTATTCAAAACCGGAAACAACTTCCGCCCATGCCCCTTCATGGTGAAGAATGGCGCATATCCCTGAGAGATAATTTGTTTTGTAGGAATAGGCGATGACCGTTTTTTCGTATCTTTTTGAAAAGGCTTCGAACATATTGCGATAACCATGTCGCAAAGAGGCCTCGGAGACGACGTAAAGGGGAGAACCATATTCCGTTAGAAGCTTTTCAACGGGATGGCCATCCACTTCTCTTACGGCGGGTATTTTTAAATACAAACCTTTCACTGTGTCCGTATCAGTAAATGATATTTTGGCGATGATCGGTTTTACATACGGGGGCTTGTTTTTTTTAGTCATAAGTCAGCTCTCCGGTTAAAGAAAAGATTCCGAAGCGGTCGATATCCGTGATGACGTCTATGGACATGCGCACAAACAGCTTACCTGGAATGATTCGAGAAACAGGGGGAACGTATTCACCCTGAATAATATCTACAAGGGCCGCGGGAAGATTCATGCCCGCCGTGGCTGCGAAGTTGATCCAGTCCGGGAATAGGGGCAGGACACTTCGTATACAAGGGATGCCTCTTTCGTTTCTGGTCATGTTGATTGTCATAGGACCCGTCCAGCCGGTTTTTGCCACGATTTCTTCGGCCACATTGTTAAATTCTTCATCATCAATGGTAAGCCCCATCCATGTGCTGCCCCCGGGAGTGGTTAAGAGCTTTTTGATTGATATCGATCCCGTCATCTGGTGGTTTCGGTCAGCCAGAAGTCCGATGGCAAATTCATCCTCTTTTATATTGCGAAAAACGTTCGCATTTTGTACGGGAGATTTTCCTAAAGAGGGAATGGATATCCTGTCGGTGCTGCCCTCCGTCGACGGAAGACTGAAAGACACGGCGCGTTCTTTTAACCTGTCGCTCGGTTCGCCCTTAAATATATCGCGCATGGATTGCTTTTGGGGGAGCAGGGTCTTGATTCCCATGCCGTCAAGCGCTGAAACGTGATCTATCAGAAAAGGGATTTCCCTATGTTGATTGGGGATGAGAATGTCCATCCCCGTATTTGACTTGATCTGCGACAGCCGCTTCAGATATTCCCCGGAATCTCTTCCCGGAAAAGGAAGGAGATACACTCTTTTCATCAGGTCGCTTTGATACATACATGTTTCTAAAGGTTCGTATGCCAGGCCGACCAGGTCATGATCACCGCAACCCTTAAGTGATTTCAGAACGCCGTAACCGGCAGCCGGCTCACTTGCCGTATTCAGCCCTGTCACTGCAATGATCAAAATGCCGCCTCCCCTAAAACTGTCAGTTCGGTAAGGGTGTGAGGATCCATCACGGTGTCCGTGACGGTTCGCAAAAAGAGCTTTCCGGCGCTGTAATCTTTTAGTGGTAGAACGGGAAGACCGAGGGCCAATTTCACGGTTAAGAGAGGCAGATTCTGTCCTGCCACGGCGGCAAGATAAAGCCACGAGGGAAAACGGCTATTTACTTCAATAAGATGGAAAGACCCCTTTTGGTCCCGGATGAACTCACATTCGGCCGGCCCTACCCAATCCAATTTTCTAAGAACCACGGCGGTCAACTTGATCAGTTTTTGATTCTCAATGGTTACCCCGGCATATGCCTTGCCTTTCTCTGTAAGGCCGACCTTCTTCATCGCAACTGCTCCGATCATTGTCTTTTGCCTGTCCGTCAGGGCAATCACATCAAATTCATCGCCTGTAATATAGTGTTGCATCAGGACCGGATAGCCCCATGACTCGAAAAGGCTTCCATATTCTGCCTCGCCTTCTTCTACGGATGAGCAGATTCTTGCATCGCTCAGAACGCCTTTTAATATAAAGGGGATCCCGATATCGGCTGATTTGGACCGTATTTCTTCCACATTGTTTAAAATCAAGGTCTTTGGGACGTCGATTCCGTTTCTCAGACCAAATTCATAAAGCAGATTTTTGGCCCGAAGCTTTACCTGAGAAGCAGGGGGCAATAGAAGCTGTATGCCCAGATCTTTGAGTCCTTCCTGAAGCCGGGCATAGAGCAGGACTTCAGAATCAAGCGCCGGGATGATGACATCCAGGGGAGTCTTTCGATGTATTTCTTCGATCCGATTGATGAGGGCATCGTGACCCGCAGCCGGATAAGGCACGATATAGGCGTAATCAATGATTCCTTTACTGAACACGCCTGTTGACAGGGGTTCAAAAACAAGACCCGTGATCGTTCCCCGGAAATCGTCTGCCAGTTTCAGGCATCTCGCGATCCCGAGCCCGGGATAGGGATTGTCCGTGGCTAAAAGACCCGTAACGGCGACATTGATGTTGCTGATCTCTGTTCCCATGTCATGCCTTATGCCAAATCGATTTTTTGCAGTTCATTCAGGAAGGAATGGAGATCCTTTGCCGCATCACGCATAGAATCCACCTCAAAGTCACGTCGCACATTGTCTAATATGGCGCGGGTGTCTTTTCCCGAGATGATTTCCCTTAAAAAGAAGGCGCCGGTTGCATTGAGTGAATACACGGTGCCATTTTGCCTGTTGAATATAAATGAGTCACTCCCCCTTTTGAGGATACTTTCCCGGATGTGATCCGGAATGTTCATCTGATCTATTTCATCATTGAGTTTGCGAATGTGATTTATACAGACGGGCAGTTCTTCTTTTTCCGGGGGGGGGCAGGCTTCTGCCGCGTCGCCGTCAAAGACGCAACGGATTTGATCTAACACTTTGTTTTTTTTCGACATACATCCACTCCGTGGTGTATTGCAAGGAATCCTCAAACGACTCCCCCCTGTCCTTCATTCATCAAGAACAGGGGGGTAATCGATTTTATGATATTTATAATGATTTACAAGCCCTTATTTCGCAGTCCCCAACACCTTGGCGATGGTATCCAACCCGCGAATGGCGTCCTGATTTTTGGGGTCGAGTTTGAGCATGCGGTTAAAGTGTAATTTAGCAGCCTCATAATAATACTTGTAATAATAACTCCACCCCAGAACATTATAGAGGTCGTACAACGTTCGATTGCTTTCGATGATGTCGTAGAGCTCCTTGCCGTCCATGTAAGCGGGATAGAGTTGTATGGCTGTCGTAAACGATGTCTTTGCCTTGTCTGTCTCCCCCATCTTCGCATAACAGAGGGCGAGGCCGTAGTGGGGTTCGCCAAAATAGCGGTTTAGCCTTAATGAATCATTGAATTTTTCGATTGCTTCCTGATATTTCCGTTCCTTGTAGAGAATCCAGCCCTGGTTGTTGCGAGCGTCCATGGCGCGGGGCTCCATCTCGGCAATCTTTTTATAGGTCGCCTCCGCTTCTTTGACGTTTTTATTCCGGAGATGGATGGCGGCAATGGTGCGCCATGCATTGGTCAGCTTTGGGTCCTTCCTGATCGCCCTTTCCAGATAGGCCATGGCGTCCTTGTCTTTACCCTTGTAAAAGAGTACCCAGCCGCTGCCCACCATGGCATCCGCGTCTTCCCCGTCTTTTCTGAGGATATTCTGGAAATTTGTATAGGCTTCGTCCAGATTACCCACCCAATAATTGGACCAGGCGATTCCCCGTATGGTCGTTTTATCACCGGGCTTGATGGCGAGGTATTCCTTGAATACCCCTAAGGCCAACTGGTATTGCTGCTTATAGTAATAACTCCACCCCAATACACCATAGAGGTTATTCCATCCCGGATTTGCCTTGATGAGATTCAACAGGTCCTTCGTATGGGCGTAATAGGGATAGATTTCTATGGCAGTCGTCATCTGTGCCTTGGCCATGTCCATATCGCCCTTTTTTGCGTAGATAAGTCCCAGCGCATAGTAAGGTTCAGCATAGTACGGACTAATCTGTTTCGATTCGTTAAATGCCTTAATAGCTTTGTCATATTGGCCGGTATAGTAGTAGGACCAGCCCATGTTATTCCACGATGTTACGACCCGTTTATCGAGTTGAATGAGATTTTCGTATTCTTTAATCGCCTCATCGTAACGTTTTTGTTTAAAATAAAGATTGGCGAGAAAGGCCTGGGAATCAAAAAGGTTTTTATTGATGGAAAGCGATTTTCTCAGAGACGCTTCCGCTTTTTTTTCATCTTTCTGATACATATTGAGATATGCGAGACCATTGTAAGCGATGGCACTGCCGGGATTCAGGGATAAAGCCTGATTCAAGGCGGCGAGGGCTTCGGCACTTTTACCATACGCCAGATACGTGGATCCGAGACCGACAAGGGGCTCGTCTGCTTTCGGATTTTGCTTTGCAGCCAACTCGAAGGTGGACTTTGCTTTATCCAGATAGCCGAGCCATCGATAGCTCCATGCCGCTGCGATCAGGGCATCATAGTCGTCGGCGTTCACTTTCTTTAAATATCCGTCAAGCTTGTAAAGGGCTGCCGCATAGTCTCCAAGCTTGTAATAAGCCAGACCAAAATCCTTCCAGAGCGATCTCCATTCAGGAGTTTTCCCGATGATCTCGTGGATAAAGATATTATCTACATAGTAGGGGCTGATCTTTATGGCGTTCGCAAGATTTATGCGGGCTTTATCGAGTTTCCCGTTCCTGTACTGGCTCAGGGCAAGTCCATAGACGCTCTCAGCAACGTCGCTGTTTAGGGAGAAGGCCTTTTCAAAGACATTCTCGGCATTGGTATACTGCTTTGCAAAATAATGAGCCCACGCCAGCTTAAGTTGGGCCGTCAGACTGTTTTTATCTGCACCGGCTGCTTTTTCATAGGTACCTATCGCTTTATTTAATTTTCCCTCTTCATAATAGATGTCACCGAGAGTCGTTAACAGTTCGCTTTTATCGGTGAACTGATTATTATATTTCACAGCCAGGATCATGTAATCAGCAGCTTTCTGATAATTCCCGCTCTTTTTGGCCACCTGTCCCAGACCGTGATTGCCGTCGGAGTAAATGGACTCAATATACCTCTTGTCTTCAGCAGGATAAGATGAGTCATAAAATTCATTTTCCAGATGGTCCTTTGCCCATTGAACTTCATCTCTGAAGGTCTTTTCCGCCTCGTCGTTCCTTCCCTGCTCGGAATAGACCCAGGCCAGCCCCTGGATGGCTTTCATGTCCTTTTTGTTCATGTTTCTGATTTCAAGAAATAGGGCTTCCGCTTCCTCTAATCTGCTCAGTTTGATGTAATTCCACCCCAAAAGCTGTTTTGCCGGTGCGGATTTTGGGTCTTCCTGAACCGCCTTCCGGGAAAATATTGCAGAACGTTCATAATGCTTCTTATCCCAATACGTCACAGCCTCATCATACGACGACTTCTTGAAAAAACTGAAGGCGTGACCATTGTCAACCGCCACAAACAGGACCAGGATCAGAACGAACGCAACACCTTGAAAGCACCGCCAATACTTACCCTTCATAGCAGGACTCCTTTCTCTTTAAACAATCTGATATATTTATAATGAATTTGCATAAGGAATTTCTGTTTCCCCTTCCAGAATGGACATGCCGAGGGCATCATGAAACACGCCTCCCGAAAAAATAACCTCCCGAAAGACAGATTCCTTTTTAAAACCGCATTTTTCGAAGCACCTGATCGCACGATGGTTGTATGTAAAAGCGGTCAGCCATATGCGGTGCAAACCAAGTTCCTGAAAACCGTAATCGATCATGATTTTAGTGACCTCGCTACCAAGTCGGTTTCCCCATCGATCCTTAGGCCCGATAAAGATACCGAACTCCGCATGACGATCCTGCCAGTTAATCTTCCGGAAGAATGTATTGCCAATATAACAATTATCCTCTATGGTTTGAATAGCCAGCTCCATCAGGCCTGAATACGGTGTGGGTTGCATAGCAACTCTAACCTCATTTTCCACCTGTTCGTATGATGTATAAACAGATTTGCCTATGTAAAGGCGGGAAAATTCCATGTCGTTGAACCATTCGTAGCGGTATGGGATATCATCTGTTTTTGTCGGTCTCAGATATGCGCGTTCGCTCTTTAACATGATTCTTCCTGCCGGAAAATGAGACGATAAGTTACATTTAAAAAAAATGGAGGCTTTTGAATATACATACACTGGCCTTATACCACAACCTGTTTTCAGATTTAAAGTAGAAAAAGCAATTTGCTTCATGTGCGATAAAAGGAGGTCGAAAATGTCAATTGTTGCCGGATCGGTAAACCTGGGATCTTACAGGGCTCTGGTTGATATGGCGATAGCAGATCTGAAAAAGAGCCGGATTATGGAACGCATCTGGGACAAAGATCATACTGTCTGGAAACCGGAACCCACGGAGATCGCCAATCGCCTGGGTTGGTTGTGCAGCCCGAAGGATATGATGGGGAAGCTGGGGGAGATAGATTCCCTTGTGCAAGCGGTCCGTGCCGACGGTTACACGCACGCCCTTTTGCTGGGCATGGGGGGATCGAGTCTGGCGCCGGAAGTTTTTTGCAAAACCTTTGGCGTGAGGGAGGGCTATCTCGATCTGGAAGTTCTGGACAGCACGGATCCCGGTGCCGTACTGGCTTACGCAGAACGATTCGATATCAACAAGACGCTTTTTATCGTTTCCACCAAATCGGGAGGAACGGTCGAAACCTTTTCCTTTATGAAATACTTCTACAATATTGTGACTGAAGCCCTGGGGCCGGAGCGGGCAGGCAGGCATTTTATCGCCATTACCGACCCTGGAAGCAAGCTGGCTGATCTGGCAGAGATGTACCGCTTTCGTAAAGCCTTCCTCAATGACCCCGATATCGGCGGGCGGTATTCGGCGCTCTCCTATTTCGGCATGGTTCCCGCGGCGCTGATCGGGATGGATATCAGGACCTTTCTTGATCGGGCTATAAAGGTGATGGATCGGGAATCCGCAGGCAGCATGTCTGATTCGGACGCCCTGAGCGGGGCTCTGCTTGGAGCGGGGCTCGCGGAGTTGGCCAGGGTTGGCAGGGATAAGGTGACGTTTGTCTTTTCGTCCGGAATCGCCGGTTTTGGTGACTGGGTGGAACAGCTTGTCGCGGAAAGCACGGGTAAGGAAGGCAGGGGAATTATGCCTGTTGTCGGGGAGCCTCTGGGCAAAGTGGATGTCTACGGTGATGACCGGGTCTTCGTTTTTCTTTGTCTCGACAATGACAAGACGCTCGATGAAGACTTTCTGCTTCTTGAACAGGCAGGCCATCCCGTTTTGCGCATACAGCTCCGCGATCCCTATGACCTGGGCGGGCAGTGCTTCCTCTGGGAAATCGCCACGGCGATCGCCGGTTGCCGTCTGGGGATCAATCCCTTTGATCAGCCCGATGTAGAGGCGGCCAAGGTACTGGCGCGGAAGATGCTCGCTCAGTATATGGAAAGGGGAGAGATTCCGGCGGAAATTCCCGCTCTATCCGGAGATAACATGGCCGTTTATGGGGATATTCAAGCCGGGTCGCCTTCGGAGGCGCTGATAACCTTTCTCCTCCGGGCAAAGCCTCGGTCTTATGCAGCCCTTCATGCGTACATTCAGCCAACGGCCGGGACGGATGCTGCATTGTTGTTGCTCCGCACCCGTTTGCGGGATCGATTCCACCTGGCGACGACGGTCGGCTATGGGCCAAGGTTCCTTCACTCTACAGGCCAGCTCCACAAGGGTGATGCGGGACAAGGCCTTTTCATTCAATTTACCGCAGACGATCCATGGGATACACCCATTCCCGACGAGATGGGCCTTCCGGATTCATCCATCACCTTCGGCGTCCTTAAAAACGCCCAGGCTTCCGGTGACCGGCAGGCTCTCATCAATGCCGGCAGATCCGTCATCCGGTTTCATCTGGGAGGGGACATCATGGGTGGATTGAAAGTGCTGACGGAGACCATCTGATAAAAACGGTGAAAAACGTTCCCAATCGCCTGATTCATGAGAAGAGTCCCTACCTCCTCCAGCACGCATTCAACCCCGTGGACTGGCGCCCCTGGAGTGACGAGGCTTTTGAGAAAGCTCGCGAAGAGGACAAACTGATTTTCCTTTCCGTGGGTTATTCAACCTGCCACTGGTGCCATGTCATGGCCCATGAATCTTTTGAAGACACGGAAGTTGCCCGGTTGCTCGATGAAGCTTTCGTCTGCATCAAGGTTGACCGCGAGGAGCGGCCGGACATCGACAAGGTTTACATGACCGCCTGCCAGATGTTAACGGGTTCCGGCGGGTGGCCCCTTACCATCGTCATGACCCCTGAACGCCAGCCCGTCTTTGTGGCGACGTATATTCCAAGGAAGTCCGGCTTCGGCAGAATAGGGATGCTGGAGCTTATTCCCCGAATTCGGGAGGTATGGGAAAAGCGGCGTGAAGAACTGCTGAAATCGGCGGATCAGATTGTCGCCGCGATCAGAGGGTCTGAAGCTGAAAGTCCGGGCGGACTTCTGTCAGGAGATATTCTGGACGAAACGTATGAGGATCTGCATGGACGTTACGACGAGACGTATAGCGGCTTTGGTCCTCCGCCCAAGTTTCCCATGCCCCACCAGATGATCTTTCTGCTTCGCTACTGGAAATGGACGGGTCGGATGAAAGCATTGGAAATGGTGGAAAAGACGCTTCATGCCATGCGCAGTGGCGGTATTTACGATCATGTGGGTTTTGGGTTTCATCGATACAGCACCGATGAGAAGTGGCTGGTACCCCACTTTGAGAAGATGCTCTACGATCAGGCGTTGTTGTCTATGGCCTATACGGAAGCCTATCAGGCGACGGGGCATCACGCTTACAAGGAAACGGCATGCGAAATTTTCAGCTATATCCTGCGGGATATGACATCATCGGCGGCGGGGTTTTGTTCAGCGGAAGATGCGGACAGTGAGGGAGAGGAAGGTAAATTTTACCTCTGGACGTATGATGAGATTGAGCAGGTTCTGGGTCGTGATGAAGCAAACTGGATCAGTCGGGCGTTTCAGGTGGAGAAATCCGGTAATTTTGTCGATCCCGTGAAGGGGGGAAAAACAGGTCACAATATTCTTCACCTGGAAAAACCTGCCGCCGAACGTGTTCCATCTCAGGAAATTTCTGAAAAATCGATCCACCCAAGACTGGCGTCTGCACGGCTGAAACTGTTTGACGCACGAGAGAAACGCGCCCGTCCCCATAAAGACGATAAAATCCTGACGGACTGGAACGGCCTCATGATCGCCGCCTTCGCGAGAGGGGCAAAGGTTTTTGGAGACAAGGCGTATCTGAAGGCGTCAGGGAATGCCATTGACTTTATTTTCCAGAATATGCGGGGGCCGGACGGAAGACTTTTTCACCGCTACCGGGATGGTCAGGCGGCCATAGCGGCCAACCTCGATGATTATGCCTTTCTGATCTGGGGATTAATCGAGTGTTATGAAGCCACATTCGATGTCGAATATCTAAAGATGGCGTTAAGCCTTCAGGACCATTTGACAAGACACTTCTTGGACGGCAGGAAGGGAGGCTATTACTTTACACCGGACGATGGGGAAAACCTGATCGTCCGCCAGAAGGAAAGCTATGACGGCGCCATCCCGTCGGGAAATTCTGTCGCCATGCTGAATTTGATTCGCCTTGCCAGGATGACGGGAAATCATGAACTGGAAGAGCAGGCGGCGCAAATAAGCAGGGCTTTTGCCGTATCCGTCTGTAAAAATCCGGCAGGCCATACCCAATTCATGATCGCCCTGGGTTTTCTGAAAAAACCCTCTTATGAAATCGTAATTGCCGGGAAGCCCGGTGCGGAAGATACAGAAAAAATGATTGGCGAACTCAGGCGCCATTTTCTGCCGAATGCGGTTGTCATCTTCCGGCCTGCGGCAGAGTCCTCAGAAGATATTGTCCGTATAGCACTGTTTACGAAGGATCTTGAACCCCTGCATGGCAAGGCAACAGCCTATGTCTGCACCAATTTCACCTGCCACCGTCCCACAACGGATACAAACGAGATGCTCGGATTGTTAAATATTTAGGTTTTCTTTGCGCCGAGCCAGGGCCGTGTATTGTCCAGAAGGTAATCCGAAAGATTTTCTACCATGCATTCCGGGCACAGGTGAACCAGCATCTCGCTTTCAATATGCCGGACAATCAGCAACCTCGATGCACTTTGAGTGCAACAAAAGCATCTGTCGGATATATCCTTTTCGTGAAAACGGTAATTTTCAGCATCATAGTATTTCATAGACATTCTCTTGAAAGTTTTTATGAGGCTTCCTGAAACGATGCGATCCTTCGAATGAATTCAGGAAATTGTTCCGGTCGCTCTTTTTTCCGCGGGTATCTGAGCGGGGAACTTCAGCAGAAATGTCGTTCCCTTTCCTTCCTTTGAAGTAACCTCGATCCCGCCGCTGTGAGATTCCATGATTTTTTTGCAGAAAGTCAGCCCGAGACCGGAGCCCCTGTGTTTTTCCTCTTTTCCCCTGACTCTGAAAAAAGGCTCAAAAATGAACGGAAGCTTGTCTTGGGGAATGCCGGTTCCCGTATCCGATATGCTTGCGGTGACATAATATTCGTCGTGTTGAGCGGAAACGGTTATTTTACCGCCCTCCGGCGTGTATTTTGTTGCGTTGCCGATGATGTTGGTAAATACCCGTACCAGGCTTTCCTCATCTCCGGTTATCTCCGGTAAATTTTCCGGGATATTTGTTTCCAGAGAAATTCCCTTTTTACGGCAGACGGTGGTCATTTCCTCCGTACTTCGTGCAATGATGGAGGAAAGATTCAGAGGGTCTTTTTTCTGTGCGAGGGTCCCATCCTCAATTCGACTGAGATCCAGCCAGTGTTCGATCATCTCCTCGA
>JAPLJQ010000485.1 GCA_026388495.1 Deltaproteobacteria bacterium
AATATCGACCCGTGAGTCTGCCAGCGTCTGCTCTGGCAGGATGGTCGCATGGATGCCTCCCCAGACAATTGTCTTCTGAGGATCAAGTTCTCGTATCAGCGCAGCGACCTGCAGGGCGTAATGAATCTGCATGCCCGTCATGCTGGTGATGCCTACAAACAGGCTTTCTGAAAGGTGATTCCGGATTTTTTCTTCATAGTCTGATTCAATGCGTGTATCAATAATGACCGGCTCATACCCTGCCGCCTCCAGATTCGGACATATAGACAAAAGAGACAGGGGTGCCTGCGGCAGCAAGGACTGGGGACCCAGTTGCGGGTAGATTAAGAGTATTCGTTTTCGTACCCCATTTTTTTCCATGTTGATGTTCACTCTAACAAAACATTACGGAATTGCAAAAAATACCAACGCTTCATTTTTCGTCATCAATATGCATCCCATATTTAACATATCACGCTTCAAATGCTTCCATATCTTTTTGTTATGAGCGTATACAATTTTTTTAGATTGCGCATCGGGTGTTGCACCATCGCCATGGCTGCACCAAGGGGATCGTTAAGGATTATTTCCTTTATCATTTCACTTTTCCTGGAACCGATCAAGAGGCTGGCCCTGGACAGTATTTCTTTGAACCGGTTTCGGTCAATGTCTTCATCCAGCAAAAGGGCATCTTCGGCAGCAATCATATGATCCAGAAGCCTGAAATCCATATTATCATTAACTTTTCCTCTTTTTTTGGCTATCTGCCAAAATTCAGTAGCAGGAAATGGCGTCGCAATAAAAATCCACAGGATCGCACCTTTTTTTCTTACCCTATCTATGAATTCGCAGGTTTTGCTCATATCATCCAGTGTTTCTCCAGGCACGCCGAACATAAAGCTTGCACTTGGTTTAATGCCGTGACTCATACAAACATCGACAGCACGATAATTCATCGCTGTACTAACTTCATCACCTTTGATCATTTTCAGTATTTTATCGCTTCCGCTTTCGAATCCGAAATTGGCTTCCACGACGTTCAGTTGTTTTAATAAATCACACATGTCATCATCTATGAGATTGGCCCTCATGGATACGGAGAGAGAAATTTTCTTATCAATTCCCTGAGTAGAAAATTCTTCAATGAACCTGCGCACACGTTTTTTATTGGCAGCGAAAAGGTCGTCCATTATTGTGATGTGATGAACTTCATGAATATCAATAAGCTGCTTGATATAGCGCGTTACGTATTCTGGTGAGTTTACACGAACTTTACACCAGAATTGTCTTGTGGAACAAAAGATACATTTATATGGGCATCCTCTCGACGTCATGATATAGCCAGGTACTTTGAATTTCCCATACCAGTATCTTTTCTCAAAATAAGTTTTTGATATATACTTGTAATCCGGCATGGGTAAGGCATCCAGGGGATGTACAAGGGGTCGTTTTTCCGTTGCTTCTATCTCTGGGCCGTCCCAGAAGATTAAACCTCTGATTTTCTTTAACTTATCGACATGAAAAGATCTTTCCAGATAATAAAGTTCAACAAGCTCATAAAAAGTAATTTCCCCTTCCCCGATGACACCGATGTCAAAACACCGATGGAATGATTGAGGCAACGTCGTGATGTGGACCCCCCCGATAATAATAGGAAGGGTGTTGCTACAATATTCACGAATCTCCCCGGCTACTTCTTTCGCAGTCTCATAAAAGAGCGTCATGCTGCCAATGCCGATAATATCCGGGTTGAATTTCAATATTTCCTTCTTTATGTTATGAACCGCACGGTCAAATATGCGTGTTTCATGAGAAGGATTCATTTTTTCAAGATATGTGGCAATACTGACCAATCCATAAGGTATGGTGCTGATCCTGTCCACGACGGACAATAAAGCGATTTTTAATCCTGGCACGGCATACATCACTTTGTCATAAGGGTGTTAGATTTTCCGGATAACCCGTATGCATACAGAATATCAAGAATTTTTATAAAATCTGTCTCTCCTGTGAACCATATCCCATAAGCCGCCGGTGAAAAGCAAAATCAAGCCGCTAAAAATAAAATATAATGGTCTTGATATAAGATAGATGGCAACGGTTGTCGATTCATTCACATGTATCAGAGAAAACAAATAGACGGCGCTTATTTCAACGACACCCAGCCCCTGTGCGGTGATCGGGATCAAGCTGACGGCTGTTAATATATTGGATATGAGTATAAGAGAAGCCATCGGGATATGGGTTCCACAGGCTTTAAAACAGATGAAGTACATAACAGGTTGAATCAATAACATACGCGCAGCCGTGAATATGGCATTGATTGCCATTCCAGATCGATTGGACAACATCTCCTTCAATAATATTTGCGTGTGATCATAAACGAATCTGAGCGCTTTTAGCTGGAGATATTCCCTTAATTTTCCGCTTTCTGCATTTATTAAACGAATGATTATTACGGCAACAATGATTAAAAAAGCTGGTGTTCCCAGACCGACCCACAGGACGGCAACATGTTTGTATACGATGAAGTACAGACCTATACTGCCAAAAATCCATAGGACAGACAGTGTAATTATTTTATCGGTTATAAATAAGCTGACGGATTTCGTAAGGGGAACACCTTGCTGTTTCAGAAGCAGAACAAGGGAAGATTCTCCTATCTGCAATGGTAAAAAAGCACCCAGAGAAGAGGAAATAAATACGCAACGAAAGAAATCCACTACCGAAAGATTTGCGCCCTTCCCCAGTAATGCATAGAGTCCGATGCTGATAGCAATAAGATTAATGATCCACAGTACAGGCATCAATATGAGCCAGGGCCAATCTAAATTGCTCAGCCTGGCAATGATTCCTTCAGATCCTACCCAAACAATGATTCCTATAAAAAGAGCAGCGCCTAATGCAATTCTGAATAAAAAAAGATAACGGTCTCTCACATGAATCCTAATAATCGAAAGTGATTTCTGACATTATATCATATTATAAAACATAACCGTATCCTGTTAACAAAACGGATCAACGATACAAAATCATCTTAAATAATCCCCGCCACAATCCCGCCTGGTGCGCCAGGAGGCCGGTCCAAAGCATCGGTTGAATGGACAGATACCGGCCAACCCAACGCGGCCGGATGCGCAAGAGGAACCAGGTAATCCGCAACCATCTTACAATAAAAACAACGGGAAATAGACGAACCATCCATCGTCCCACCCGGTATCCCTTCAAAGATCGCATTAATTCGAACTGCTCCTGACCAACCCGGTACAGTTTTGTAATGTGATATTTCCATCCGCAAGGGTGTATGTGAAAAACTCTTGCAGCCGGCTCAAAAAATATATCCATTCCCGATCTCTGTCTTGCAACATCCATTTCCGCATCATTTGCAGAATCTGACTCTCCGAATCCTCCCGTCTTCAAAAAATCTTTTTTTTGAATCATCATATTCGCCGTAATGATAAACCGGTGCCTTCCTCGCGGCATTCGGGAATTTTCAGGCAGTTTACAAATCACATATTCCATAAATTGACTTAAATCACTGGGTTCATCAAGATCGACAGATCCGCAAACAATGCTTTTTCCCAACTGAGCTACGGCCGTACGAAAGCCCATCAACCAACCCCTATCCGGCAAACAATCCCCGTCAAGGAAGATCAGAATGTCTCCTGCGGCCTTGGATACGCCCATATTTCTTGCAGGTCCGGGCAAAAGCCTCTTCTTAGGGCGAATCAGTGTAAATCTATGAAATGATTCTCTAAGTTTTTCTGTCGTACCATCATCGGATGAATCCACAACGATAAGTTCCACGTCAGCCGCATCTTTTATTTGAAGCAATACACCTTGCACGACACGCTTTATTGCCTTCCAATTGTTAAAAGTCGGAATAATGATACTGTATCGGATCAATCTCTCTCCTTTTTCAATGCTGACACTTATTCAATCCAGTATGTTTCATATACAGCATCAAACGGCTCAGGCAAGTGTTCAAATCTTATTTCCATTCACTATTCATCAAGGGTTTGTTCCCATAACCCGTTCATTTCCGGAAGTATCCTGTTGCCGCTGGTCAATCTGGTCCCATGGTTCCGAAGTTGCCTCAACAAAGTCCAATAGACGCCGTCGAATCCTGGATCCAGTAGACCGCTTAACTGTTCTTGATGCCATATCATTGAAACACAGCCCCCTGATTCTTCCACCTGCCTTATATGATCCATGCAGTGATCGATGGCCCCCCGGGATGAAAATCGGCAGGTTGTTGCCAGGGTGGTATCCATCAGGATAAAGGGAATTTCCCATAAGGAAAACGGTCTTGCATTCTCCATATCATAAGGCCTGAAAGGGAAAAAAGTTCCCGCGCGTGGGCCGCTTTGATCATTATAGCCGACGGACATATCATAACAAAACCCTGCTTTCTCCAGTTCCGGAAAAAAAGTCATGGGGTGAAAATTAAGGTAATGCTGGCGATGCCCTGAAACCTGCACTCCCAGTATCCCCTCCATTTCCGTCTTTTCTAAGGCAAGCTGTCCCGAGGTTCTCCCCGCCGTGTAGCTTCCGTGAAGGCAAATTTCAAACCCCTTTTGGATCAGATATGTCAGACCATCGCCCCTGCAGTGTTGTTCCTGTAAGTCATACGCCGGGTCGCTCCTGTGTCTATTCCGAACCGTAAATTGAAAAGAAGAAAATAATCCACATCATGGGTAAGGATGACAGTACCCGGATAATGATCTACCCCTTTTCCTCCGATTTTTCCAATACGGGGCCATCCGAGCTTCTCCGCTTCGGAAGCAATGCAGCCCAGCCACAGATCCGATAGAGGCTCCGGTCTTTCAAACCCCCCCTTGACCCACCAGTCCTCCTTGAATAAAATCCAGCCATCCCGATTGGAAGGACAATTTCTCCGCTCATACATGAGGTTTAACAAGGCATGCGCGCCCGCGATGACGTCCCCGTTGACGCATCCATGCCGTTGTCCTGTCCTTGCCCCGGGATGATAAAAAGGAAGTTTGTCGGGGTGTGTTTTCATAATCGGGACGGGATCACGACCTTCCGTCATGTGCCTTCTGACTGCGTTTGATGACAGTATCATCAGGTCGTTTTCCCCGGCCGGTATCTCATCAGGATTATCTGTTGAGGCATAAATCAACCTCCGTTCTGCTTTTGGCTTGAATGTCCACCCGACACGCATGGCCAGATGGCGCAGGGTATGGATGACCGCCTTCCTGTCAAACGGTTCACCAAAGAAAACCACCTCAACGGGCAATCTTTCAGACATCCCTGCCCCCTGTCAGGTCACGGATATGGCCTTCAATCACATCGGGGATATAATCCAGATCTTTTACAAGCATGTCCCTCTTTTTCCGCATGTTTTCTCTGGATGGCAGGGCATTGGCCATTGAAATTGCCGCGGATACTGCATCATTGCCCCGATCATACACCTTCATCAGCCCGTAATGACTTTCCAGTATCTTCATATTGCCGCATTTTCCCGCCCAGCTCGACGCAAGCACTGAAGGAACGCCCATCAGGGCCGCTTCGGCGCACATACTCGGGCTTTCCCCCACCACCAGCCGGGAATAAGCCATGACGTGGTGCATTCGATCCACCCGTATGTTGACAACAAATTCCCTGATTTCCTGTGGCACATCCGTTTCACTGGTCAGCACAACCTTCATGCCGGAAGAAAGCTGTCTGATCAATTGCACAGCATCCCCGGAGGTAAATCCCGTTTCGCCACGATCATGAACAGCATCCCAGCGGACAAAACGAACCACCGCATAAGGTTGATCCGGGTCGATCCCCTCGCTTCTCACAAGCTCTCTGTCAGGAACAAACTCGTCAGGGTGCAGATAGCTCCATTCGTGAAAACTTCGATACCGGTAATGGCGTCTGCCAAAGTCTCCTTCGAACCAATCCGGCGTTAGGACTCGGTCGGCAAAGGGAAAGGCAATTTTATTGCTCAATTCCGCCGTCTCTGTATCGGTCAGGGCGATATTGGGTATGCCGAAAAGTTTAGACGGCATGGAGGTTGTAATGCCGCCAATAGACATGACAATATCAGGTCGAATGTTCCTGACGAGCATTGCAAATCTGGCCCAGCGGACGAGCAGTTCCTTGGCGAGACCAAGACCTTTTTGTTGTCTTGAGAGGCAATAATAGGGCATCCCGAATAAATCCAGGAGCTGATGGGTAATATCCTTGTCACGGGTAACAATCTTCAACTCGTGGCCACGATTCTGCCAGCGTTTCACCAGCGGGCGGAAGAAATGGACGTGCTCGGGATGCAATATGTCGATTAAAATTTTCACCGGATACTATGCCTCTTTCACAGCGAGGGCCACGAGACCGGAACCGTCTTTCTGAGATCGATAAAATGAACCTATATAACTGAAAAAAAGCAGTAGCGGAAACACCATTGCGTAAAAACCTTTGTTTCTCTCCTTCGCACCCGTTATCAACTTACTCATATCATTGGCCAATGTTTCAATAGAATTGTAATTATAGACACAGGTTTTTACACAAACCCCCCCCTCTTTTAAAAGGCGTGTTAACCCATCCTTTGTGTAGCCCGGTCTTACATGGCCTTCTATGTCCATCCAGTTACTCCTTCTCCATCCAAGAATATTGCGGGTCAGATGCGGCACATGGATAAGCAGATGCCCGCCCGGTTCGAGGGCTTTCCGGAATGTTCTTACCCCTCCCAGATCATCTTCGAGATGTTCAAGCATATCCGTTGAAATTATCAGATCGAATCTGCCTATTTCCGGCAGTTTCATTGCGTCCATCGTCAAGTAACAGATATTTTTTATTCCCGATTTTTCAGCGATTTGATGATTGATCCTATTTTGGCCCTCGTCCAGATCCACACCAATAACTTCTGAAGAAGGAAAACGTCTGGCACAGGCGAGGGTTATCATACCTCTTCCGCATCCCGCATCTGCTATCCTTTTTGGCACGGGGATTTGATCCAGCAAAGGGAGTATGGTTCGAGCACGGACGCGCAACCCCAGGATCGGAGCGCCCAAAATTCTCACGTAAAGCCGTTCGGCAGGACTCAGTCCCGGTGTCAACGCAATTTCCGAACCAAATGGCATTTATTTTTCTCCCGCTAATTGCTTCTTTTTTATTAACGGGAGCAATGCCGCAAGCCCCCGAGCCATCCATCCGTTACACCAATGCGAAAGGGTAAACCGTTTGTTGATAAAACGACCTTTCTGATAGGAAAACTCACCACTACCTTTATAAAAATGGCCAATCCCCCAGGATGCGATACGGCATGCCTTCTCCCACTCTCCTGCCTTGGAAAAAGTCAAAATTCCCTGGGCGGAACCGTGCACATCATGGGGCAGTGTTTTATCGCTTGCCCATTTGGGAGCGCCATCCGTAAGGAACAGGTTTTCCCAATAGAATTTTAGCCCCCGATCATAATGGCTCCGGAAGCGCCCGTCCCCTGTTGCTCTTTCATAATCATGAAACGCATCCAGGATCATCCCCGTATGATAGTTGTCATGGCCTAACAGACTCTGCCCGGGGTTAGTGGTATAAAACCACGCACCGTAGGAGGTTTGACGCCGGGAGACATATGAAAGAAGTTTACGTGCCTGGCTCAAAAGAAAATTCTCGCCTGTCAATACGCCGACCTGACCGATAAATGAGGCGGCAAGGGCATTAATATTAATGACGGCAAAATCAGTTTTCATCTTCGGTACATAGGAGATACATTTTTCTTCACCGGTCTCATAAAGTACATCGAGATCACGCAGGATAAAATCTACGGCACTCCTCGCCGTCTTTAGATAATCTTCACCATTCAGAATTCGAAAGCCGTGCAAAAGCGCCCCTCCGGCTACGACGGTGAGATAGCAATTGGGATAACCCGGAGGCTGGTAAAATCCCGGATTCTGCCAGGGATGATGATAGCCCCAGCAACTGCCATGATAATTACCCCTTCCTCTCGAATCGTTCTCCACCAACCATCCCAAACACCCTCTGGCCCTTTCCTCATGGATTTCGTTACCGTTTAAAGAATATAAATCCAGATTGGCCCGGGCAAAAAGCGCCTGGCTTTCGGGGTTTATTCCTTTCTTTACAAAGAAAACGGGACGAAGATTTATGGGTGAACGCATGATTATCTGCGTCCAGATAAGACGAAGCGGCCAGAAACCGAATGACAGCGCTTGTAACAGAGGGCTGTGCAAACCGTCATATTTCGAATAGCCGATGTAGCCTGAAGACTCTGCTCGCTCCAGAGTGGCACACAAGATGGACTCAATTTCGTTAAGATCACTCACCAATCGTCTTCCGTGGCTGTAGAAGTAAATTCATTTTATCTTAATCTTCGTTGTGTTATATGTCAATTTCATAAGTACATGGTATTCATTTACCGGAAAGCGCCTTTTCTGAAGACTGAAAATATGTTCAAACACTGGAAGATCATCCTCTTCAGCACGGGGATGACACTATATATTTTAGGACTTTTTACAAACGTCGTCGCCGATCCCGATCTATGGGGGTATCTTGCCTTCGGCAGACTTTTCTGGGAAAGTAAACATTTCCCCTATCATGATGTCTTTTCATATATTCCGACAAAGGAACTCTGGGTGTACCACGAATGGCTGACGGGAGTCATTTTTTACCCTGTGTATAAATGGACAGGGGAAACGGGACTCCAGTTGCTGAGGTACGCAATCATTCTCATGACTGTCGGCCTCGTCTTTTTCACCGCGGAAA
Source organism: Deltaproteobacteria bacterium (assembly GCA_026388495.1). Lineage (GTDB taxonomy): Bacteria > Desulfobacterota > Syntrophia > Syntrophales > UBA2185 > JAPLJQ01. Next base: position 8,707 of record JAPLJQ010000485.1, read on the forward strand.
AACGGGGAAGCAAACCGATACCGACCATCATCATTTTATTTCTGACGGTCAACGCCCTCACATATGGTTATTCTCCTGTCAGAGCCCAGGTCTTCACATATCTGTTCTTTTCCTTGTCCATTTACATTTTGGAACGGTGCAAGAAAGAACAGACATTCACTTTACTCTGGTGGCTGTTACCCGTTCATCTCATATGGTGCAATGTTCACGGCGGCTTTCTGGCAGGGCTGGGAATCATATGTTTGTACGCCATTGGTGAAGGACTTACAGGCAATAGATTTTTGCCCTATGTGAGGATATTGATCTTTTCTGCCCTCGTAACGCTTATCAATCCATATGGAGTCTATTACTGGATATATATGTTCCAGGCTGTCGGCATGCCACGTCCGGATATACTCGAATGGATGTCCATTCCCATGGCCCTTACTGCCGGCAAATACTTTGGGCCGGGCATTTTGTTCATTGCTATTTTCCTTATCTCGTTTCTTTTGATGATTCGATATCAAAAACGAAGCGCTACGGATATCCTCGTTCTGATTGTGACGGCTTATTTAGGTTTTAAGCATATACGCCACTCCATTTTGTTCTTCCTGATCTTTGGAGTTTACATGCCTGTTGTTTTCTCGGATTTCCTGCATACCCTGGGACATGATATTGAGAAAATGAAACGTCCGCCATGGCTATTGAAGTCACTATCGACAGCCTTAATTTTAGTGTTTACCTTTTTAATTGGTTCCTCTTTCAGTAAGTTTATTGTCAGCTCCAGCTTCGATCTCAGGGTCCCTTCCCCATACTATCCGGCGGGGGCGATGGAGTGGATTAAAAATCATCACTGGAAAGGCAACGTACTGCCCAATTTTGATTGGGGGGAATTCATCATCTGGGAATGTTATCCAGACTGTCGTGTTGCCATGGACGGCCGATTTGAAACAGTTTACAAAGAGGATGATCATCGGGAATATTTCGATTTTCTGATGGGTCGCAACGACTGGGGACGTTTTCTGAATAAGTATCCTCATGGCATGGTCCTTATCAGATCAAGCTCAAAAACAGACGCCCTGATGAGATCTCACCCGGATTGGCAATTGGTTTATGAGGATACGGGATGTTCTCTTTTTCTGCCAAAGATGAAAGGATCTGCAAGATGAAACGTTGCTTTCAGTGACGGAAATAGTATATAGGGAAACAGACAAATGAAACCAGTAAACGATTATTGTATGGATTTTATACTGAGCATCTTAATTCCCGTTTTTAACGAGAAATACACGATCCGGGAAGCTCTCCGTGCGGTCCTCTCTGCCCCGTACAAAAAAGAAATTATCATCATCGATGATGGATCGACGGATGGTACCCGTGAGATTCTTCAGGAAATCTGTCATCCCGATGTCCGAATTCTTTATCATGAGAAGAATTCCGGCAAAGGCAGGGCCATTCAGACAGGTTTTGCACATGCCACGGGAGATATCATTCTCATTCAGGATGCAGACCTGGAATATGATCCTTCCCAATATCCGGAATTACTTCAGCCGATACTTCTCGGCAGGGCAGATGTCGTTTACGGTTCCAGGTTTTCAGGACATGGCGCTCATCGAGTCTTGTATTTCTGGCATTATGCAGGCAATCGTTTTCTAACCCTTCTTTCCAATATACTTACCGATCTAAACCTGACAGACATGGAATGCTGCTATAAAGTTTTCACAAAGAAGGCCCTGGAAGGTATATGCATTCATGAAAACCGCTTCGGTTTTGAACCGGAGATCACAGCCAAAATCGCAAAAAAGAAGTTGCGGATCTACGAAGTTCCCATATCCTATTACGGCAGAACATACGAGGAAGGGAAGAAAATCGGATGGAAGGACGGTTTTCGGGCGTTGTGGTGTATTCTGAGGTACAATCTATTCAAATAGAATACCACATCATTGATCCCCGGCAGTCGTGAATGCATAAACGTTCCCTTAAACTTTTTCTTTGCCGTAAATATGATAGGCCGTTGATATATCACCGGATTTTTGAAATGAAGTAGCCAGGCACGTTGATATGGACGCGCGGATAACAAACCGATTAAGAATTTGGAGCTTTCCTATGGGCACTGTCTCTTCGTCATTTTGGAGGCTGACGCCAATCTGCCAAAATGACCGGCGGTTCTATAATCTTTTTTTGCTTTGAACGCTCCCGACAACAGTAAATAAGATTCCAAATAATCTCCATCCATGAGAATTGCCTTTTGAGCCTCTTTTATGGCTTTATCGGGATACCCTCTGTAGAGGAATATTTTGCCGAGATTGACATGGAAGATGGCTTTACCCTGTTCGCTGGATATCGCTCTTTGCATCATAGTTTCGGCCTCCTCAGGCATTTTTTTTGCGATCAGTATTGCCGCCTTATTGTTGTAGAGGCCGGCTTTTGATGAAAGGACATCCAGAGCTTTATCAATGAAAACAAGCGCCTTATCATTATCGCCCATTACAAGATAATAGTCCCCCAATAACTGATAGGTTTTGAATTTCGCGTTGATATCCCCTAATGGAGAGGATTCAAGTGCCTTTGTCAATTCCGCGAAGGCCTCAGGTAAACGGCCGATTCTTAAAAGGGCCGCGCCTAAATTATTATGAACGATATCGAGACGGGGCGTTTTTCCAGCATTGTCGCTCCAGAGGGATATTTCATTCTTTAAAATATTGTTCTGAATAGAAACCGTCACCCCCAGGATGATGATGATTGCGGTAACGGCAGATGACAGGATGACGAACATCCTTCTTCTTGTCACAAAATAATGCAGACCGTTTATAATGAGCATGGATAAAGGAACAAAAAAAAGCATGGAGGGCAGGTAGTTTCGGTGCTCATAAACAAGCCCCAGGGAAAAAACCGACCCTTCGATGAGGTGATTTAAGAAAAAGAAAATAATACAGTAGGACACCAGGGGCCTTCTCCGGGAAATCGATACGGCAGAGACAAGAATCAGTAAAATCACGACCATGGCAGCAAGGGTCGTCCAGGGAGCAAAGAGCGATGTTGAGATTTCCATATCATGAATCAACATCAAACGGGAGGTAACGGGATACAGCAACAACGAAATATAAAAAAGGATTACCCGCGGCTGGGTCAGAACCCTCCCCATCATCGAGAAAGGTCGGTGTTCATATTCCCCGGAAATCGAAGAAAAATCATAATACACCAACCCGATTGCCGGGACGAGAAGCAGGCTTAGAAGACACAACTTCCAGTTTTTCCTTATGTTCTCAATGGTTATACCCTGAATAAGAAAGAGCTCAAACAAAAATAAGCTAACGGGCAGCATGGCCGCATTTTCTTTTGAACCGACAGACAATACGGCAGAGAAAACGGCCAGAACAAAAAAAGTAACGCGCTTCCAGGTCTTATCTCCCGTTCTCCCCTTCAGATAGAAATACATGGCCATCATGTAAAACATCGCCGCCATGCTGGCCATCCTCTGGACAATGTACGTCACGGCCGTAGCCTGAATAGGATGTATCGCCCAGAAAACCGCGGACAAAAGGGCGATGGAGTAAGCATTCCTTTCGTAACGCCCCTCCAATACGGGAAGCCTCAGCGTGTTGTAAATAAACAGAAATAAAAAAATGGAAGCAATATAATGAATAATAAAGTTGACAAGATGATATCCGAAGACATTCAGACCACCGAAATAGTAGTTCACGGCAAAACTGAAATAGGAAAGGGGCCTCTGCCACCTGTCGACACCGCCAATCCCGTAAAGACCCTTTTGAACGGACTGCCAGGAAAAGGTCTTTATCTGGACATTTGAATTTTCGACGATATTGGCATAGTCGTCAAAATGCCAAGAACAATCGAAACTGTTTGCGTATATGAGGATTAACAAGAAAAAAAGGGAAATAAAGGAAAAGGCATACTGCTTGATCTCCTTTTTTCCCCATCTCACACGTAAATCGAGATCGCTATTTCGAATGTTCATGATTCGATTTTAATGCACAAAAAAGGGGTAAGGTATGAACCTCACCCCTCAAGATCGGA
>JAPLJQ010000111.1 GCA_026388495.1 Deltaproteobacteria bacterium
TCTGCTTCTGAACGGCGTTGACGACGTCACTTGCCGTAATGCCTAACTGGGCCATTCTATCTGGTTTCAGCCAGATCCGCATGGCATAATCGGGCAATCCCAGGATGGCCGTCTGGCTTGCGCCGGGTACGCGTTTCAGGGCGTCGAGGACGTAAAGGTTGGCATAATTGGCTACGTAGGCCTCATCGTATCGTCCATCGGGCGAATAGATGCCGATGATCATGAGAAAGGTGGAAGACCGCTTCTGAACCTGAACCCCCTGCTGTTGCACCGACTGGGGCAATTGCGGCATGGCGAGATTGACGCGGTTCTGAACGTCAACTTGGGCCATGTCGGGATTCGTCCCGATTTCGAAGAATACGCTGAGACTCATATTCCCCGTGTTCGAACTCGTCGAAGACATGTAGAGCATGTTATCGGCGCCGTTTACCTGCAGTTCGATGGGAGCGGCTATGTTCTGGGAGACGACGTCGGAACTGGCGCCGGGGTAAACGGCCGACACCTGGATCTGGGGCGGCGTGATTTCCGGATACTGGGCGATAGGCAGGTTGGCCATGGCCACGAGACCGGCGATGACAATGACGATGGAGATGACCGATGCAAAGATGGGGCGGTCGATGAAAAAGTGAGAGATCATGCGTAAGCCCCTGTCATTTCTTGTTCGGGCCGGGTGTCTTCTGCGGCGCCGCCGCTTCCGGCTTTTGCCCGCCGGCCGGATCGGCGGCTGCCTGAGGTTCCACGATCTTTACAGGGACTTCGGGGGCAAGCTTGATCCCGCCGTCTATCACAACGCGTTCATCGGCCTTCAGTCCGCTCGTAATGAAGCAACTGTCGCCATACCAGTCGCCAATGGTGATATTGCGAAATTCCGCAGTGTTTTCCTTATCGACAACCCATACAAAATGTCCCTTGGCGCCCTGCATAACCGCCCTCCTCGGCACCGTGATTGCGTTTGGGCGGATAGCGCCGTACAGCTTCACTCTAACAAACTGGCCCGGTCTCAGCAGATAAGGAGGAGGATTGGCCAGGACCGCCCGGACAAGGAATGTCCCTGTTTCCTGGCTGAAGGAAGGATCGGCGAAGCTGAGGCGGCCCCTCTTGGGAAAGACCGTTCCGTCTGCGAGGATAATTTCGACATCGTAATTATCTCCGGAAGGAAGCTTAATGGTTCCCTTCCTGGATTCATCAATGAGTTTCAGCTTTTCGTTTTCAGAGACGCTGAAGTTGACCCAGATCGGATCAAGGCGGGCCACAGTTGTCAGGAGGCTGTCTGACGTGGAGATGTAACTGCCTGCCTGTTTCTTCGCCTGGCTGGACGCGCCTCCGACGGGCGATGTAATCGTCGTATAGCTCAGACTCAATTCCGCCTGGCGGACCTTTCCCTGTGAGGTGATGACGGACGCCGCTGACGATTTCTCATTACCCACGGCGTCGTCGAGGTCTTTTTTGCTCACGGCATTTTTCTCAGCCAGGGGCTTTATTCTTGCCAGATTGGCCTTGTTCGTGTCCCACTTTGCCTGCTGCTGGGCCAGTTCTCCCCTGGCTTCCTGCAAGGACGCCTCAAGGGGGCGGCTGTCCATCTGGAACATGACCTGTCCTTCTTTTACCGGTTCGCCTTCCTCGTATTTTCGCTTTTCGAGGAAACCTTCAACGCGCGCACGGATCTCGACCTGATGGGAGCTTTGCGTCTGGCCGACGAATTCGAAAACGACAGGGATATCTTGGGGCTTGACGGTAACGGCTGTCACTTCCAAAGGCCCGTGGGTGCCTTCCGCCTTCTGTTCCTTATGACACGCCGGAATTACCAGAAAAGCCAGAAAAAGACATCCTCCCGGGAGAAAACGTTTGAACTTTCTTGTTATTCCGCTCATGATGTGATCCCCTGAAACAGATATCGTTGATATGTTGTTGACTGTAGTCTCTCCGATAGCGGGGCAGGCATACGCGAACGCCTTCGTAAAAAGTCAATTTTGGCCCGTTTTTGTCATTCCCGCGAAAGCGGGAATCCAGTTATTTAATCATGTTATGGATTCCCGCCTGCGCGGGAATGACAGGTTGGGAAACTTTTTACGGGTTCGTCAACTGTAGAGAATATAAACGAATGTGTCAATGTAAAATGAAACAGAACGTAATCTTACGGACTGGCGGCCGCTGAGCACCCTGGCGTGTTCGTCATAAGGGGCCTCTCTCTATCTGAATCGGCCCTTTCCCTTGAAGCCGCCTTTTGTGGGTTGTGCCTCATTGATCTTCAGCGCCCTTCCTTTGAAGTCTGATCCGTTCAATGCTTTTTTTGCCTTTTCGGCTTCCAATTGGGTGGTCATTTCCACAAATCCAAAACCCTTACCCTCGACAATGTTCACATTCTGGACTTCTCCGTAATTGGAAAACAGTTCCTTGAGACTTTCAATGGTAACGGCGTAATGGAGATTGCCAACGTAAAGCTTGCTTCCCTGCATAATCCTTCCTTCCGTTTTGTATGTTAATCCTCATAAATCACGAGGCAAGTTAAGTTACGATCGATCAGGCGCTTATGCGATTTCCATCAGCTGAATATCAAACGTCAGATCCTTTCCGGCCATGGGATGGTTTGCATCGAGGGTGATTAAAGATCCGGATATCCCGGTGATCATGACGCGAACTGGACGACCGTCCGGACGTCGCAACTGCAATATCTGACCTATCTCGGGAGTAATAAACTCCGGCAACTGGGTACGCTCGACGTCCACCACCATTTCACTCAGATGGGGGCCGTATGCCTGTTCGGCAGTGATGATGACCTTTTTCGTTTCTCCCTGGCTCATTCCGACGACGGCATCTTCGAATCCTGGAATGACATGGCCTTCGCCGATTTTAAACTCCAGAGGGTCGCATCCTTCGGATGAATCAAACACACTTCCATCGTTTAATGTGCCCGTGTAATGAATCTTTACACTGTTGCCCTGTGTTGCTTTTGTCATTCTGCCACTCCTTTCAGAATGGAATTGCTGATATATCGGGAGGGCCGTCATGTCACCGGAATCTTCTGAAGGATAGCCTCAGTGTCAGAAATGATGAGAAGATGGGCGAAAAGGGCCGGATATATTAAATCATGATAAATGGACATCTTTCTTGTCGGGAAGCCCTGCCGTGTGGGCGGGAAGCTTCACATGAAATATGCGCTTCTACTGACACGATTCATGTAAACGGTCAAGGTTTTTTCTTATTTTTCCCGGTACATCCTGTCGATGACATCCCGATATTTTTCGTTGATGAATTTTCTCCTGATCTTCATGGTGGGCGTCATTTCGCCCGCTTCCTGCGTGTAAGGCGTTGACAGGAGGGTAAATTTTTTAATCTGTTCGTGACCGACGAGCTCTTTAGAATGTTCAGCAATGCGACTCTGATAGAACTCGATGATCCGGGGATTCTGAATCAGGTCTTCCCGGGACGAATAACTGATGTGGTGTGTTCGAGCGTAGTCTTCAAGAACATTGAAAGCGGGAACGATAAGAGCGGATACAAATCTTCTGGCGTCTCCGATAACGGTGATCTGCTCAATATAGTGATCCTTTCCGATGGTGGTTTCAACCAACTGGGGAGCAATGTATTTGCCGCCCGATGATTTCATGAGGTCCTTGATACGGTCGGTAATGGTCAGGTATCCCTCCTCCAGAATCCCGACGTCCCCGGTCTTGAACCAGCCGTTTTCAAACGATTCGGCCGTCGCTTCCGGTTTTTTGTAATAACCCTTTGTAATCGTTTCTCCCTTGACGAGTATTTCCCCGTTCTTTGCAATCTTCACCTGAACGCCGTCAATCGGCTTACCCACCGTCCCGGGCCTGAAATGGTATCTTTCGTGACAGGTTACCGTCGCCGCGGTCTCCGTCAGTCCGTATCCATAGGTAATAAACAGCCCGACGGAATGGAAAAATTCCTCAATTTCTTTTGAAAGTTGCGCCCCGGCACAGGGAAAGAATCGGATCCGTCCCCCGACGACGTCCCTGATCTTTTTTAGAACCAGCCGATCGGCAATGAGATGTTTCATTTTGAGATCGAAGGGGAGGTTTTCTTTTTCTTTTTTCTTCAGATACACCTGCTCGCCCACCCCGATAGCCCAGAGAAACAGCTTCTTTTTCGAAGGCGGCGCCGTTTCGAGCTTTTCAAATACGGCGGAATACATTTTTTCGTAAAACCGGGGGACGGCACACATGACCGTCGGTTTGACTTCCTGCATGTATTCAATAATTTTTGATGTATCATCACAGTAGTTGATAACCATTCCGCGTGACGAGGCAAGAAAACACCAGGCCCTTTCAAAGACATGAGAGAGCGGCAGGAAACACATGGATACATCCTGATCACTGGTGTCGAGACGTTTCATGTGAGCAAGAGAGGAGTAATAGAATATGGAATGATGAAGCATGGCGCCTTTGGGTTCCCCCGTTGTGCCCGAGGTATAGATGATTGTGGCAAGATCCTCAAGGGAAGCCTCCTTCAGCCGTCTTTCAAGTTCCTGATCCCCGTCCGATTTCCTGCCCATGTCGAGGAAATCTTTGAAATAAATAGATTTTCCCCCATCGTTCAGCCGGACATTGTCGTCAAAGACGATAATTTTTTTCAAATAGGGGGAACCATCGAAGAAAGAGACAACCTTGTCATACTGATCTTGAGAACCGGCGAAGATAATCCCTGCTTCCGTTTCGTCAATGATGTATTGGGTCTGTTTTGCCGTATTGGTTGGATAAATGGGTACGGATACCCCCCGGATGGCCATGATCCCGTAATCCGTAATGGTCCACTCCGGCCTGTTTTGGGAGAACAGGGCAACCATGTCTCCTTCTTTGACACCCATTTTTAGAAGCCCTCTTGATACGGCACGGATCTGATCTCCCATGGAATTCCATGAAATTTCCTTCCAGATTCCATCTTCCCTGTATCTGAGGGCGATTCTTTCTCCATACATTTTGATCCGATCGTGGATCATTCGGCCTAAGTGCGTATCGTTTATCATCATCCTACCTTGCAGGGTTAATAAATATTTTTCTGTATATGCTTTTGCGAATGGGAAGTCAAAGGCCTTTTTTATACAGGAGTTTCCTGATTTATCCTTGACACACCCCGGTGCCTTCCCTATACTCCCCGGACTTGTCCACGTTTATTATTGTTTGACACGGGGGTTTCTTTTTACCTATAATCGCGGCATGAAAAGACTTTCGGTGGCCGAATAACAGTATCCAATATGATATCCAGCTTAGACACAAGCAGAATCGCAATCATCGGACCCGGGAGACTCGGGACGTCCTTTGCGTATAAGTTCGGCAGGGATAACAAGCGGGTAACCCTGTATTATCATGATGCAGATATATGCCGGACTATCAACAGAGACCATTTGAACCCGAAACACCTGACCGAGGACCTGGCCAGAAGACTCGGAGGCATGGATAAGGTTCCCAGATTGTCTTCAAAGGTCCATGCGACGAACGATCTGGAAAGGGTTATAGAAGACAACGATTTCATTTTTCTTTCTATCACGATGAACCGGCTTCCCGAATTGCTGAATTACCTGAAGCCGCTCATCGAGAAAAAAGTCGGAGACACCTGCCTGATTTCGCCTATCAAGGGACTGAGCTCTGATGAAATCACAAAAGAACTGATTACACCATCCCAGTTGATCAATAACAATTTATATAATCTGAAGCATAAATATGAAGTGGTTTGTATCGGCGGACCGTTCTTTGATATGGATATCACCCTCGGGAATCCTGTATGCGTTACCGTAGCCGGCAACAAGCGGACGGCGAACATTATCCGGGAGGAACTCATAAGATTCAACAGAAGAGAGCTGAATTCCTATTATAATTTCGATATTGTAGGCGTTGAGGCGTGCGGTTCCCTGAAGAACATTATAGCCAACATAAAGGGCGTTACAGACTCTCTTGATCTTGGCGATTCTATACCGGGCACCATATTTGCGAGGTCCGGTGTGGAAATACGGTCTCTTTCAAAGCTCCTTGGCGGGAGCTTTCAGGCCTTTCACAGCCAGGCCGGCGTGGGAGACATGTATGTGACCCTGTCTTCAGTTGCGAGTAAAAATTATCGATATGGCAATTATTTTTACGAATTATACAGCGGCAATCCCATAGAAACGCACCTCAAAGTCCTTGAAAGGATAGACGGAACCCCGGAAGGACCGAATACCATACGCAATGTCCATAAGTATCTGGAAAAAAAGAACATGTACAGTCCGCTGTTTCACTGCGCCTATAAAATATTTAACGATGTCGGGCATAAAAAGGACATCGCGGAACAGATCATCCAGGCCTGTCAGTTCGATAAAAGAACGAAGGAATTTATCGGTCCCATGTCAAGGATTCTTTACAGGATCCTGCCCAATTTATGGTACCGCAGGCACAAAGGCTTGATGTCCAATATGGAAATGTAAACGGATGGGTCGCGAGCTGTAATTTGATCTTGACAGGTGTTGTTTCTCTGTGTTAAAGGGGCGCTAACGATAAGGAAGTTGAACCTAATATGTGCAGGAAACATATAAAATCTTACTGGTGGTGGCAGACCAAATAGTCTGCCCACAACAGCTCTTCTCGCAGAGAAACAAAAAGAGCCGTGGGCGAGGAAGACCCTTCCCATGAATCAGGAACGAATAAGCGTAAGGCCATGGGAATACCCCATGGCCTTTTTTTGACGTCGGAATTAATGAGTCACCCTACAACAAAGAAAAGGAGAACGTTACATGGAACAAGTCAAGGTATTATTGAATGATGATGAGATCCCCAGGCAATGGTACAACATCCAGGCGGATTTGCCCAAACCGATGAATCCGCCCCTTCATCCGGGGACCGGGAAACCGGTCAAGGCCGAAGATCTGGCGCCGGTCTTTCCCATGAACCTCATTGAGCAGGAAGTCAGTCAGGAACGGTGGCTCACCATTCCCGACGAAGTCCTGGAAAAGTACCTCCTGTGGCGTCCCACTCCTCTTTGCCGGGCACGAAATTTTGAGAAACTCCTTAATGCCCCTGTCAAAATTTACTATAAGAATGAGGGGTATAGTCCTGCCGGTTCCCACAAACCGAATACCGCCATTCCCCAGGCCTATTACAACAAGGTTTTCGGGATCAAGCGGCTTGCCACGGAAACAGGAGCCGGGCAGTGGGGAAGCGCGCTGGCCATGGCCTGCAAGATGTTTGACCTCGAATGCCGGGTGTACATGGTCAGGGTAAGTTACGAGCAGAAGCCGTACCGGCGTATGATGATGAATACCTGGGGGGCCGAATGTATTCCGAGCCCCAGTACCATGACAGCCGCAGGCCGGCAGGTGCTTGCGGAGCATCCCGATTCTCCGGGCAGCCTCGGCATCGCCATCAGTGAGGCGATTGAGGATGCCGTCACCCATGAAGGGTCACGTTATTCTCTGGGGAGCGTTTTGAACCACGTCCTTCTCCACCAGACCATCATTGGCCTTGAGGCGAAGCAGCAGATGGACAAAATCGGCGTCTATCCCGACGTGGTGATCGGCTGCGCCGGCGGCGGCAGCAATTTTGCCGGTATCGCTCTTCCCTTCGTCAGGGATAAAATCTACGGAAAAAAAGTGAACATCATCGGGGCTGAGCCCTCATCATGCCCGACCATGACCAGGGGGCCATTTGCCTATGATTTTGGAGACATCGCTAAAATGACGCCCCTTTTGCCCATGTATACCCTGGGTCATGATTTTGTACCCGCACCCATCCATGCGGGAGGATTGCGGTATCACGGCATGGCGCCTATTGTCAGCCACCTGGTCAAGGAGGGACTGATGGAGGCGAGGGCGTATCATCAGCTTGAAACCTTCGAATCTGGTGTGAAATGGGCGCGGTCTGAAGGTTTTATCCCCGCGCCGGAGACCAACCATGCCATTGCCGCGGTGATCGATGAAGCCATACGCGCCAGGGAAGAAGGCAAGGAAAAGGTGATCCTCTTTGACTGGAGCGGTCACGGGCTGGTTGATCTTGCATCCTACGAGTCATACCTGTCAGGGAAACTGGAGGCTTACGAACTTCCGGAAGAAGAGATTTTAAGGGCCATCAAGGCCACGGAAGGCTTTCCAAGGCCTTAAAGTATTGACGTGAAGGGTGTATCATTTCCCCCACCTCCTCTGATGGCAGGGGGTGGGGGAACCACGGGTCTTCAGTTGCCGGCTTTCGGGAATCAACCGCCTCATGGCAATGCTCA
>JAPLJQ010000476.1 GCA_026388495.1 Deltaproteobacteria bacterium
AGCTCCCGATATATCTTCCAGGAATAGCCGATCCGCTTGTCTTTGCTTGTTGCGTTATAACATCCGACGGCCTGCCAAGTATACCCCCATCTGTCAATACACTCCTTCAGGATTCTGGCTCCCGTCATTACATTATAACATGGATCAGACAGAAGTTTCTCTCTGTCCAGTTTTAATGTCTCAATCCATGCAGAGTTGATCTGCATCAGGCCTAAATCTGTCGAACTATTTTTATTGAAGTTTATGGCATTTGAATCCAGCCCCGATTCCACCTTCGCAATCGACTGAAGGAGGCGTGGATTGATGCCATACAGTTTCCCCGCCTCTTCAAAACAAAAGGCTCCCACGCATGCCGGCAATAAAAAAGGCACACAGGCTGAAATTACCACCCAGAGTACCGTGGTTTTCATTATTTTGAAAAGTTGTCTGCTTTTCATGAGGGAAGATTATAATTGCAATATATTTTCATTTCAAGTAGTTATTTAAAAAATCATAATAAAATATACTGATGCCTTACAAAATCATGCCCACATTGCTGCTCGTAGAAGATGACATTGCCTTGCGGAAGCAGATCTGCTTTTCTCTTGAGGAAAACTTCACCGTATTAGAGGCTGAGAACCGCAAAGATGCGACCGAGCTCTTAAGAAAAAACCCCATCGATGTGGTCATCCTTGATCTTGGCTTACCACCAAATGAAGGGACACCGAAGGAGGGTTTAATCGTCCTTTCGTCTATTCTCAATCAATACGACTCCAAGGTCATTATCCTCACGGGGCAGAAAACAGAGGGCGCCGCGCTGGAAGCTATCAAATCAGGCGCCTTCGATTATCTTCTGAAACCCGCCAGCATGGAAAAGATTCTATTTTCTGTTGAAAGGGCCATCCTGTTTAAAGATGCGGAGGAAGAGCTGGAGAAACAGGGAATAACGAAAATAACCCTGGATGTTGAAGTGGGGAAAGGCCTTCAGCCTCTCCGGGATGAAGCGGATAAACACGTCATTTTAAAAGTACTCAAAGATACAAACTTCAATATCTATCAATCGGCAAAGATACTGGGAGTAAAAAGAGAAAGCCTTTACTACTTTCTGACGAAGTTCGGAGTAAAAAGAACGCATGACGATTGAACTTATTTATCCATTTTTCATTCTGACCGGTCTCGTCATTATTGGTGTCCTGCTCTATCTGCGACATCTTACGCGAAAGGCCATGCGGACGATTCTTGAAATGATCGATCTGAATGCAAAACTGGACTATGACCTCCACCATTTTCTGCCGCAAACCCTGCCGTTGCTTAAAAAACTAAAAATTGACGACCTTTATTACACCATCCATTACCTGGATACGACCATTCAAAGTACAACAACCCCTCCCAGGGAGGTTGTTGAAAAAAACATTCAAAGAGAAGATTACCGGATCACCATCGGTATCGTTCCACGCCATTCGACGGGAGAGCAACATTTTATAAACATGATCGTTCTCGAAATTCTTTCTATCCTCATAGAAATGAATGTCCTCATCAAGATTAAAGTCATCCATGAGGCCTTATATAAATTCTCTAAACTTCAGACCTTCCTTCTTCACGATGTCAAAAACCTCGCCCAGTTCATCGTGTCTCTGTCTTATAACGTACATCATCTGGAAACTCCCGAAAAGAAAGAACGCTTTATCGACTATCTCAAAGAAACACTGCCTGTCATCTCAAGGAGCAGTGCGAAAATTATCGGTTTGTTGGAAGTGCGGGGAAAAACCGATGTCGGAGAATCCCCTCCCAGCGCTATTGATTTAAAATCCCTTCTGGAGAATCTGGCAAAACATTACAAGCTTTCCTACACGATAACCGGACAGGCTTCCATCAGAGCGAAAGAATCCATGGTAATTTCCATTTTTGACAACCTTTTAAAAAATATTTATGATAAATTTCTTCAAGAACCTGATGTAACCCTGTTCGAACCCTTCTATTCCACGAAAAAAGGGGGGCTTGGCATTGGCCTCTACCAAGCCAGAAACATCGCCCACGCCATGAAAGGAGATATCCACATGTTACCCCAGGCATCTGGTACATCCTTTGAAATCATTCTCCCGGCAAATGTAACCATGTAAAATTCTTTTACTCTTGATTCATCATATTTCTGATTTATATTAGAGTCGCAATACAGTTACGTGGATGATGAACCAAAGCCATCCATAATCTATAAAGGGAGGAGTAATCATGACAAAACTTAGAAAAATGAGAAACGAGAAAGGTTTCACCCTCGTCGAACTGGCGATTGTGCTGGTGATCATCGGGATCATCCTCGCGGGAATCATCAAGGGGCAGGAGATGATCAACAATGCGAAGATCAAGCGTGTCGTCAGCGGCCAGAAAGAAATTGCCGCCGCCATTTACACCTACTATGATAGGTATGGAAAGTATCCCGGTGATGATAATACGGCAGCTGCCCGGGGAGGAGTTTGGGTAGGAGCAGTCGATGGCAACGGAGATGGACAAATTGGGGGTACAGCAGTTACTATGTTTACTTGCGCCGCGGGCACAGGTGGTGGTGTTGAGGCATGCGCCTTATGGGATCATCTAAGAAGAGCCAATCTCATTATGGGAGCCACAGGAGACTCAACAAACCCACAAAACGCATATGGTGGACGGATCGGTGTTGCATATTTTGCACTCGGTACGGGCGTCCCAACCACAGTAAACTGGATCGGGCTATCCAGCATACCGGCTGACGTAGGACAAATCATTGATACTCAGAATGATGACACAAACTGGCAGACCGGTTCAATACGGGGGAGTGCCGTTTACACTGGCGCGGCCTCGATCAACCTTGACTTCAAACTCTAAAAATCTTTAAAGTTTTATTACAAGATTTTTTCATCCGGAAATGCACCTCACGCCCTCCCCTGCAAGGGGAGGGCGTGGATGGTTTGGGTGCTTGATTTTCATCTCTGTCAAACATGGTCAGGGCTGAAAACTCAAATCAGGCTTCCCTGTTTTTTCCAAACCGTCCTGAAGCTTTTTTACACCAGGATATGTTCTATCGCTTGTCATTCCGAGCGTGAGCGAGGAATCTTGATATCAAAATTTGTATCATTTAGGTTGCAACCTGGTATTTGAGAGAAAGAAGTCCCCCATGAATCAGATATTTCGAGAGAAAAAGGGTTTTACCCTTGTCGAGATTGCCATCGTTATGGTCATAGTGGGGCTTATCCTGGCGGCAGCTACTACGGTGTGGCGAAATACCCTTGAAAGCACAAAACTATCCTCAACAAAATCCAATCTGGATAATATCAAAAGCGCCGTCATCAATTTTGCCATTGCCAACGGCAGGTTGCCCTGCCCTGATTCAACCGTGCCGCCCAACAATACGGGACAATCAAATCCTGTCGGCGCCGGGATTTGCACCGGTTGCGCGGCTCCTCCCTGCTTCGTACCTTTTCAGACGTTGCAGATTCAATTGCCTGGTGGCAGAGACTCATTCGGTAATGTGTTCCGGTATGACGTCAGCTTCGATACCGCAGGCGGCGCACTGGGCGGATTGACAAACACCTCTTCAGATACATTCTGTGGCGTGTTGTATGAATATATGGTTCGGGCAACGGATGCCGCCGTCCCGAGGGCGCCATGCGTTACAAACACCAACGACGGAGCAGACAACGGCCAGATTGGTGCGGCGGGTCAGGGTTATTCTGTTGCTGCCCTAATCATCAGTGAAACGGATACAAACAGCAATATCTTCAACGCGCCGATTGGACTAAATCTCAAGAATATTGCCGGTACTCTTCGCGAATACGAAATGGCAGGTAGGACGAATGACACGACATACGGCAACCTTCTAGGTGAACTGACATTCGGGGAATTATTCAGCAAGATATGCACCAGCCAGAAAACGAAGATCAGGATACAGAATTACACGGGGGCTATCAAGTACGCGCAGTTTGCCGGTTCAAGCGCCTGCACGCAAGTGAATCCGACAACCGGTTATATGGATATTTACCAGGGAAGCACAATTACTTTTTATGATACTTTAGCAAATTGTCAAGCAGCATCTCCAACTTGTGGAAATTCTGTCACCTTCAACATGACGGGAGGCAATGATGCCGGGACGATCGACTGGAGCGGAGCGGGGATTTACGGTCGGGACGGCAGGGTTCAGATTACGGGTGCCTGTGCCTCAAGCGATAACACAAACACCAATCCATAATTTTGACGCCTTCGTAAAAAGTCCGGATGCTATAAAAAGTCCAGCTGCTTAGAAACAGGCAATCCCATAGGAGTGGCGGATATTTTGTGACCTTTCTCTGTTAGCCCTTTTTTGTTGACATATAAGGGACTTATTCCTATACTTGATCCGTCGAAAAGGGAATTGTTTCAAATTGATGTATCGGCTGTAATCAATGGTCATGGTCGTTTCGTTATAATGCTCCCCGGTGAGGAAGTTATTTTTATATGAATAGTTCGCCATACAAAGGATTAAGGTACCAGTTCCTCATTATTGCCTCCCTGATTTTTGTCCTGCCCGTATTGATTCTTTTTTATATTTTCTATCAGGCGGATATAGCCTTTGATTTTTATCATCTGCTGGTTTTCACTTTTATTCTCCTTCTTGTTCTTGCGGGAATGATGGCTCTCCGTTTCATCTTTGATAGAATTTTTAACGTCGCAGACTCTCTGAAAAAGGCAAGCGAGTCCGGTAAAGCCATTTCAACCAATCTGAAGAAAGATGTGACCGAACTGGACGACATCCTTTGTTCATTCAACCATATCCTTCAGAAGTTTGAACAGGCAACCGAACAAGCGGCGCAGAGGACCATCGAACTTAACGCGGTGAAGGACATCGGGGAAATCGTCGTCAGAGGCCAGGACATCGAAGAAATGCTGATGACTTTTCTCGACAAGGCCCTCGACATGACAAAGGCGCAAAAGGGCTCCCTGTTTATCGTTGAGCCCGACAACAAACGTTTGCGTCTCATCGGTTCAAGGGGAACCGCTCATTTGGAAAAAGGAACCTTCATCAAAATCGATGATTCGTTAATAAAGCTTGTCTTTTCAGAAAAAAGACCCCTCCTTGTTCAGAATATTGAAGACGACCCGAGGATTCAAAAGAAGAATGACCCGAAGTACGGGGCTCCGTCATTCTTAAGCATGCCCATCTCTGTGGGGCGGGGTGATGTAACGGCCGTTATCAACCTTTCAAATAAAAAAACTGGGGAACTATTTGACGCCAATGATGAAAATGCCCTCTCTATCATGGAGGCTGAAATCAGCTTTACCCTTGAGAATGTTCTGCTTCATTCGAAACTTGATCAATACATAAGAGATATAGAAGAACGGAACATCCAGCTGGAGAATGAAATCAACAGCCGAAAACAGACCGAGGCTTTTTTAAGGAAGAGCGAAGCACGATTCAGAGAGCTTGCGGATTTACTACCTCAAACGGTATTTGAAGTTGACCTTCAGGGTAACCTTTTATTTGCAAACGGAACGGCATTTGAAGCATTCGGTTATACCCAGGAGGATCTTGATCAAGGATTGAACATTTTTAATCTTTTTATCCATGAAAACCGGGAAAGAATATCAAGGAATACCCGGAAGATACTAAGTGGAGAAAATTTGAATGGCGTTGAATATGCCGCCCTGAAGAAAGACGGGAGTACTTTCCCCATAGCGGTTTATGCCTGTCCGATAGTCCAGGATAACCACCCTGCGGGATTGAGAGGAATTGCGATTGACATTACGGACAGGAAACAGGCGGAGGAAACACAGCAGAAACTCCATGAGGAACTCGTTGAGGCTGAAAAACGTGCCGCCGTGGGGACATGTGCGGCGGGAATTGCCCATGAAGTGAAGAACCCCCTGGCCATTATTATCCAGGGTGTTGAATATTTAAAATCATCCTTAGCATCCGACGCAGTGCTCCTCGATGTTGCAGAAAGAATCAAAAACTCCGCGCTAAGGGCGGATACTATTGTGAAAGGCCTCCTGAGCTTCACCCGCCAGATGCCGATTCAGGCCGAAGACGTTGAGATCACTCCCATCATTGAAGAGACACTGTCATTTGTGGAGTATCAGATCAACGCCAGGCATATCAGGATTGTCAGGCAATATGCACCGGATCTGCCGGCTGTAAAGGTGGACGTAAATCAGATCAAACAGGTTTTCGTCAACATCCTGTTGAATGCCGTTGAGGCCATGCAGGATGGTGGAACGATCACCATCAGCTTAAAGGAGGCCGGTGATGACAAGGATCAACGGTATCTCCAGATCGTTATGGCCGATACGGGATGCGGTATTCCTGAAGGAAAGATTGGGAAAGTATTTGATCCGTTTTACACAACGAAGGACACCCCGGGAAACGCCGGTTTGGGGCTTTCCGTCACCAAGGGGATCATTGACAAGCATCATGGGAAGATTCGGATAGAAAGCGAGGCTGATCGAGGAACGCGGGTGATCATCGGATTGCCCGCCGGTAATGCTCACTGAAACGCCATGAATACCTAACAGGCACGGGAGGGAGTGATGGACGAAGCAGTCAAATCGGATAAGAAAAAGATTTTACTCATTGACGATGAAGAGGACTTCTGCTTTTTTGTCAAGCTGAACCTGGAAAAGAGCGGGAAGTTCGAAGTACTGACGACAACGAGCGGATCCAAGGGCATTATTATGGCTTCCAGGGAGCGTCCCGATCTGATTCTCCTGGACATTATCATGCCGGAAATCAGCGGCGGTCAGGTCGCGGAGATGCTGCTGGAAAGCCCGAAAACGAAGGACATTCCCGTGTTGTTTATCACGGCCATTGCTTCGAGGCGGGAAGTTCAGTCCCAGGAGGGGATCATCGGAGGGCGGCAGTTCATTGCCAAACCCGTCACCCCCGAAGAAATCATGGCTAAAATAAACTAGGATTTTTTTTAAGTTTCTTTATAGGGTTAAAAAATGACCGACTCGGAAATTCAAGAAAAAGCGATTGAAGCTCTGGTTATCATGAACACGGCGATTATCAATCTACGCCTTTATCCTCCAACCAACGCCATGATCGTAAAAACCATCGACAGGCTGCACGACACCCTGCTGGCCATTTCCGAGGAAATAGACGCTCTGATTTTTGCCGAGTCGGACAGAAATCTCCTCGTCTCGGGAGAACCGTTGAGCCAGAAATATCTGGAAAAGCCGCAGGTTGCCATTTTTCTCATGCTGATGATCAACTGGGGAATCAAGAGCATCACCTTCAATAAAGGTCTGGACAAAAGCGAACTCACGTCTTTCCTGGAAATCATGGGAAAGAAACCGGATGATGTAAAAAAAGAGAAAGGTATGGAACAACTCATTTCTGAAGGCAAGATGCCCCACATCCAGATCAATCAGAAGTTTTATGTGTCAACGGATCAAGATCATCAAATTGTGGCGAGGATGGATATCAAAGATGAAGATATTATTGAATACATGACGTCTGAAGATCCCAGCTCCGTCTTAGATCCTGAGAAATTGAAGGAAATAGCGAAGGACCCCGAGTGGATCTCCCGGATTTTTCAATCCGGCATGCGGCATCTTGTCGACAAAGATGGGGCCGCTTCCCCCATTGCATTATCGGAAAGCATGCTCCATATGTTGCGCACCCTGGATGAAATTTCGGAACATGCGGACAAAGAGAGAATCTCCCAACTCGCTGCCAAATCTATCTCCGATATGGACGCTGACCTCATTGCCACGATTATAACCCGAAACATGGAGGGCCTTCTCGAAAATCGTCTTTTTGATCAAATTGTCGGCCTGATCGATCATGAAAAATTTAAACAGGTGGCCGGTAAGCTCCATCAAGCGTTCGATGACGCGAGCATGGAGGGAAAAGGTCCTGACAGCGAGAAAATCGAATCTGCACAGCAAGCCTACCAGCACCTGATGAATACAGACAAAGGCGTGGAACTCCAGCATCAGATTCAGGAAAAACAGGCCCGTGAAAAAGAAGAAAGGAAAAATAAAATCCGGGAGATCAAGGAAAAAGTTCATGATTTTTTTAACAAACTTGAGGGCGGCATCCCCGACGAAAGCGCTGCGAAATCCCTGCCGGAAATGGTAGACACACTCTTCTCGGAAGGGGAAACCGAGATGGCGGAAACGATCATCGATCGGTTAACCGGTAATCTTCTCGGTGACAACCCCGGCATCCGCACCGGGGCGTCAGAATCTCTCGCCAAAATCCTTGTAAGTCTTTCCGGAAAACGGCAAACGGATATCCTGACCGGACATTCAGACAAGCTGCTCACATGGATTAAATCTGAAACTGTTCTGACAGATGCCTTCAAAACCATATGCACACAACTGAAAGATCTGGCGCAGAGCCGGATTCAAAATCACCGGTTTGTCGACAGCCTCCCCATACTGGAGGCGTTCTGGGACATCAGTTCCCGCCCGCTTGATGAAGACGGGGGGATTCCATCCGTGGCGTCTGATACGTTAAGGGAAGCCGCAACCGCCGACATCCTGGAAATCCTTCTGGAAGAATTTCGGACGGATAAGACAAACCAGCGAAAGGATGCGGGACGAAACCTGGTCATGATGGCCGGATATTCCATAAGCCGCCTTCTGGATATACTGAGAGACAGTGAAGACAGTTCGGAGCGCGTCCTGTTTTTAAATCTGATCCCTGAAATCGGACATGCCGCCGCCCCGGCCGTCATTGAAAGGATCGAAGAAAGCGCGTCCTGGTATTATCTGAGAAATCTGGCACGGCTGCTGGGCAGAGTCGGCGGCGAAGAACATGCGATAATCCTTGCGCCGCTTCTTGTATATGACGACCCGCGGGTTCAGAGAGAAGCACTGAAAAGCGTCAATACCATCGGGGGAACCCGTAAGGGAGAAATTCTCTTAAATGCCCTTTCGCAATGTGACGATCACCTTAAAGCCGGTATCGTAACTGCACTGGGCTCCCTGAAACACCGTGATGCCGTTAAACCTCTCATGGAGATGTTTAAATCAAAATCCACCTTGTCAGCGGATATGAAAATCGATCTTCAGGAAAAGATCTGTCTTGCCCTGGGAAGTATAGGGGACAAGGAAGCATTGCCATTTTTAACGGAAGTGAGCAAACAAAGCGGCTTATTCGGTTTGAAGGCCCACCCTCCGAAGGTAAAAGCCGCGGCGGGGAAGGCCGTGGATATGATCACGAGGAAAGGCTGACCTTCACAATGAACTGTCTTTAAGCAGGTTACTAACCCCCATGCCCAGGCGTGGGCACAACGAAACATGAAAA
>JAPLJQ010000533.1 GCA_026388495.1 Deltaproteobacteria bacterium
GCCGCGGGGCGATTACCGGGCGCCAAGCGCCAGCGAGGCCGCCGTCTGGCTGGAGGATGCGAAGAGAATTCCGGAAAGGGATGAGGGATGAAACAGGAACAATACAAGGATTTTGACGCCACGGAGCTCTTCTGCCCCAAATGCCGGCGGGCCGTCCCTGTGCGGAAGCGCCTCCTCCTCGTCCTTTCGAACGGGGACAAATTCGACTACACCTGCGTTTACTGCGGAACGTCCGTGGGTGACAAGATGGTGACGGAACGGGACAACCTTCACGTCCTCCTCAAATGAAAAGGAGCGTCCCGTAGCCGCCCCTCTCCCTGTTCTCAATCCCTGCAATTTCATAAAAAACGCCCAAAAATCCCCTCCCTCTCAGGAAGAGGGTTAGGGTGGGGCGGTGTCCATTATGTCCTTCACGCCTACGAGAAGACCATGCATCGGTCCATAGATCGGCATGCCGTCAAGCATGCGTGCCGCCTCAGATAGGCAGCGATTGGCGCCGTAGTAAGACCAGGCGCCTACCTAGGCTTCCCGCACCTCGATCTGATCGAAACAAGCACACATCATGGCCTCGGCGGTGATGGTGTAATTCGGCGAGCAGCCTGGCCGCCTCACTTACCGAGAGATATTGAAGGTTCTTCATGGCTTGCACCAGTTTCTTATGATCTGGAGATAGGCGTCAACCGCTTGCTCGATACGGGAGACGAAACAGTATTCGTCCCTTTGGTGCGCCATCTGCGGTTCGCCCGGTCCGAGGATCACCGAAGGCGGGTTGGAGTACGCTTTGGTCAGGGCCGCTGCATCGGTAAAATAGGAGACGATGCGCGGCTGCGGCATCTCACCCAGTATCGGCGTCATCACCTCGTAAACGCTCTGCACCCAGGCATCGGATGGATCGGTGTGGAGGCTCTCGACGTCAAGGAAGGGGGTGACTTCCACGTCGACGCCGAGATGCCGGCGCAGGCAAAACAGCAGTTCCGAGTGGCTTTGGCCGGGGATGGTACGGATGTCGATGCCGATCACCGCATCGTCGGGAACCGAATTAACGTTCATGCCGCCCCGGATGGTGCCCACATTGAGAGTCGCCCTACCCATCAGCGGGTGAGCGGGCACACCGAAGTCAAACTGTTCAAGAGCGTTAACGGCCTGCGCAGCCTTGTAGATGGCGTTCACGCCGTGCTCCGGCATCGAGCCATGGGCCGTTACCCCCCGGCTCCTGGCCTGCAGCCATAATGCCCCTTTGTGTCCGACAATCGGGTAGTTGGATGTCGGCTCGGCAATAACGATGGCGCCGGCAGAGCCGAGAATTCCTTCCATCTTATTCAGTTCCGCGAGATGGAATGCGCCTTCGCATCCAGTTTCCTCTCCTGCGGTGATGACGAGCACCAGACCCGCAGTACCCAAGAGCCTTGGAGCGAGTACGATCGCGGCAGCCACGAAAGAGGCCACGCCGCTTTTCATATCGCTGCTGCCGAGGCCGTAGAGGCGGCCGCTGTCGATCTCGGCGGCAAAGGGATTGTTACTCCAGGGCGCGGTACCCAGCGGCACGGTGTCTATGTGTCCGGTGAAGCAGATAGGCGACTTCCCGGAAGCTCCGCCGATGCTGGCCACGAGGCTGGTGCGCCGGGGTCTGTATTCGTGACAGGAAATCCTGAAGCCTGCCTCTTCCAGAAACTTTCCAAGATGAAAGGCGCACTGGTCTTCGTTTCCCGGGGGGTTGCAGGTGTTCATGCGGACCAGCGCCTGCGTGAGTGATACTGCATCTATGGTGCGGGACATGGTCCCCTTCCTTGAGCCCACAGCCTGCTCGCCGCTGGACGGAGACATTAAGGCTCTTGCTGTTACCCAAAATATGCATTCCTGATAACATCGCTGTCTTGCAGTTCAGCTGTTGTACCAGACGCAATAATTTGGCCCTTCTGAAGAAAATATCCCAAATCGGAAATGCTAAGAGACATGTGCGCATTTTGCTCTACAAGGAAAACCGTAACTCCTGACTCGTTGATCTCTTTTATGATCTCAAACGTTCGTTGAACAAGAACAGGCGCCAGTCCTAATGACGGCTCGTCAAATATCATCAGTTTCGGTGCGCACATCAACCCCCGTCCTATGGCCAGCATCGACTGTTCGCCACCGCTCAAGGTCCCAGCGATCTGTTTAAGTCTCTCTTTCAAGAGAGGAAACTGTTTAAAAACTTTCTCATATCTTAATTCTATTTCGTCTTTATCTTCTTCTGTATAGGCGCCCATACGAAGGTTTTCCAGAACATTCATTTTGCGGAAAATTCTTTTACCCTCAGGAACTATGGATATCCCTTCCCGGACGGCTTTGTATGTTTTCTGACCAGTAATATCCCTGCCTTCAAAGAAAATCTTCCCCTCAACAATGGTAGTCAGACCTAAAATGGCCTTTATTAATGTTGATTTTCCCGAACCATTGCTTCCCAGGAGGCAAGCGCATTGGCCGGTCGGTATCTGAACTGAAATATCGTGCAACATCTTATTCTTGCCATAAATGGTTGTGACGTTTTTTAGCTCGAGCTGAATATTGTCGCTCATCATGGCGACTCCTTTCTAAACTTCTTTACCTAAATAGGCTTCCCTGACGTCAGGATGATTCGAAACCTCTTCATAAGTCCCCCTGGCAATTTCCTTGCCGAAATTTATAGCAATGACCCTTTCGGATACCGAGCTGATGACGTTCATATTATGCTCGACGATAATAATACTGACATTCTTCATGGATGAACGAACCTTCTTGATATCATCCATCATTTCCGTCGTTTCGTCTGGTGTCATTCCGGCGGAAGGTTCGTCCAGTAAAATCATTTTCGGCTCGCCGGCCATGGCCCGGCATATCTCCACACGTCTTCTGTCAATTTGAGGAAGTTCTCCTACGGGATTAAAAAGTTTATCAATGAGATCAGGATTAAAAACATTAAGCAATTCTATTGCTCTTTCCTTGAATGTCTTGACTTCGGCGATCAGTTTTTTCCTGTTGAAAAGGGCATCGAAGTATCCTGCAGTCTGGTTATTGTACATGCCGATTAAAATATTATCGAGAATCGTTAATTTAAGGCAAAGTCTGCTTGACTGGTAGGTCCTGGAAATTCCTCTTTTGGCGATGTCGTAAGTCTCCTTGCCCAAAAGTCCTTCATCCATGAAGTATAAATTGCCACCCGTAGCTTTATAGATGCCGGTAATAACGTTAAAAAAAGTAGTTTTACCCGAACCGTTGGGGCCGATAAGGCCAACCGCCTCGTTTTCGAAGATGTCGATATTGATATCAACCAAAGCATATAAGCCGCCAAAATTCATTTCCAGATTTTTACAAGAAAAGATCCGCTTCTTATTATTTTGCATGAGAATATCTCCCCCTTTTCTTTAATCATTAACTTTAACTACTGAAGAGTGATACTTTCTCGGTTTAAAGGGGAAAAGCCCCGAGGGCCTGAACATCGGAATTACAATCAGCAGAATTCCATAAATAAGGATCCGATATTCCGTGATCACCCGCATTTTTTCAGGCAAAATCGAGAGGATTATCGTACCGATAATTACGCCCAGGATATTATCCAATCCGCCAAGAATGACCATCGCTACTACCAAAAGTGATTCGGCGAACGAAAAATTATTCGGTGATATGAAACCGATCATGTGGGCATAAATCGCTCCTGCTATTCCGATCATGACATTGCCGGTAATAAAAGAGAGCCCTTTCCAGATATTTGAGTTTACGCCGCAGCACTTTGCCGCTATCTCATCATCACGGATCGTTGCCAGTGTAAGACCCACCCATGAGTTGTAAAACCGGTAAGATATTACTACCGCAAGAAGAACAAAGAAAAGCGTAAAGTAGTAGTAATTCGTGTAAAAATGGAGACCACCCGGTTTTGTCAGGAAACTGTAACCAAAGAATTTTAACTCAGGTATGCCCATAAGCCCCTGGGGGCCACCCGTAAATTCAGTGTTGTCGAGAGCCAGGACTATCATCAAACCAAAGGCCAGGGTGACAAGGGCCATATAGTGCCCTTTGGTCTTGTATAGAGGGACATAGAGTATCATACCAAATAGTGCGGCCACTATTCCCCCCATCGGTAGTGTAATAATCGCCGGTATGCCGAGCCTGAGGGCAAGC
>JAPLJQ010000216.1 GCA_026388495.1 Deltaproteobacteria bacterium
CGGGCATTTCTTTTTCCAGTGTCTTTCCATATCGCTGGGGAAGGCAACCCGCAACGATCAGGTGGGTGCAAAGGGTTCCCTCCCTTTTTTTCCATTCTTCCGCTTGGAGGATTTCTTCAATGGATTCCTCCTTTGCGGGCAGGATAAAAGCGCAGGTGTTGATCAGAATGAAATGGGCGTCATCGGCACGGGTTGAAATGGCGTAGCCGCTCTTTGACAGGATGGCGGCCATCACCTCGGAATCTAACAGGTTCTTTGGGCAGCCGAGGCTGATAATGTGAACCTTTTTTGCTTTCAATGGGGAATCTTTCTGACCAGGACTTTCCTTGGCTTGACGCCGTCAGATGGTCCGACGACGCCTTCTGCTTCCATGCGCTCTACGATTCGGGCGGCCCGGTTGTAGCCAATTTTCATGTACCGCTGGACGAGGGATATGGAGGCCTGCCCCAGTTCCGTTATCAGTTCGACGGCCTCATCATATTTTTCATCGTAGTCATCATCCGGCTTTGCGCCATCCATGGAGTCGGATTGGTATTCGGAAATGGATTCATCATAGGCGGGTCTGGCCTGTTTTTTAACAAAATCCACGATTCTCTCGATCTCCTTGTCCGATACATAAGGGCCGTGGATGCGGGCCAGCTTCGATGATCCGGGAGGCATGTACAGCATATCGCCCGATCCCAGAAGGTTTTCCGCTCCCAATTGATCGAGAATCGTCCGGGAATCGACCTTGGATGAGACCTGGAAGGAAATCCTTGTGGGAAAATTGGCTTTAATGACGCCGGTAATCACATCGACGGACGGTCTCTGGGTCGCCAGTATCAGATGGATGCCTGCAGCCCTGGCCATCTGGGCCAGACGGGCAAGGGATTCTTCCACGTGTCTCTGAGCGACCATCATGAGATCCGCCAGTTCATCGATGATGATCACGATATAAGGCAGTTTTGTCGGCATTTTCCCGTCCGCTAATCCTGCTTCACCGGTCTCGGGCGGCGGGGTGATTTTTTCTTTCGGCGTCTTTTCAATGATCCGGTTGAAGGATTCGATATTTTTTACTCCTAATTCCACAATGACTTTATATCGTCTTTCCATTTCCTCAACCGCCCATTTGAGTACCTGTGCGGCTTTTTTCGGGTCGACCACCACGGGGTGAATGAGATGGGGGATTCCTTCATAGGCGGAAAGTTCAAGCCTCTTGGGATCGATCATGAGGAATTTGACATCCTCCGGAGGGGTCTTGAAAAGAATGCTGCATATCATGGCATTCAGAGAGACGCTTTTTCCCGAACCCGTTGTGCCGGCAATCAGGAGATGGGGCATCCTGGTAAGATCGGTAATGACAGGGGTGCCCACGATGTCTTCGCCGAGGACAATGGGCAGTTTGAAAGGGGATTCGAGGAACGCTTCGTTGTCCAATACATCTTTCAGGTGAACCGGTTCCCGTTCATGGTTGGGGATTTCGATGCCGATGACGGCTTTCCCCGGTATGGGAGCGATGATTCTGATGCTCGGCGCCCGGAGCGCCAGGGCAAGATCATCGGAAAGATTCGTGATTTTATTGATTTTAACTCCGGGGGCGGGTTCCAGTTCATACATGGTGATTACGGGGCCGGGCTTGACTTCAACCACTTTCCCCTCAACACCGAAGTCGGCAAGCTTCTTTTCGAGGATCCGGGAATTCATGATGAGACTGTCCCGCTTGATCCGGGTATTTTTTCGTTCGACCTGATCGAGGAGAGTCAACGGCGGCAGATTAAACAGGCCGTTCGTCTGAAGGAACTCGAAGTGGGCCTGTTCCGTTTTTTTCCGTTTTGCCTTTTCGGCCAGCGCCGGCGGCTCGTCGATCACAGGAATTTTCCGTGACCTGTCTTTCTCTTCCTTCTTTGACTCCGCATTTCTGGAGATAAGTCCTTTCAAGTTCGCCCATAGAGCCACAACAAATTCCTTCAATCCCCTGCATAGCGATACTAAAGACAGATTGGACATGACCATAAGGGATATAATGAGAATCAGCAGGAAGACGATATATGTGCCGGTCTGGTTGAAATACTCATTGAGAAATTCTGACAGAACGGATCCCAGAAGGCCTCCCGCCCCGAGTTTGACGCCATAAACCTGAATGTCCGAAATGATCGCCGTCAGAAGACCGGTGGAGGAGAAAATGAGGCCGGCGAAACCGGAAACGGTTACCGTGTTTATTTGAAAGGACTTATCGAGAAAATATTTGATGGAGGTGATTAAAATGACGACGGGCAGTAAAAAGGCGCATAACCCCAGCAGCCTGAAAAGAGAATCGGCAGTATAAGCCCCGGCATATCCGATAAGGTTATGGGTTTTGATCGTTTCCGCCACAAAATGGGTAAAAGAAGGGTCCAGTGGGTGGTAAGACGTCAGGCTGAGCAACAGGAAAAGAGCGAAGGCCAGGCATATCACCCCTGAAATTTCTCTTGTTTGTCCATTATCTGCTTGCTTTTCAGTCATCTTTTAACCAGACACTCCAATGATTTCCTTTCCTTCAATCATGAAATATTTCACATTAGAAATTTTCGTATGTTTCACAGTTCCTGACAATGACATTCCTCACCCTTTCGATCAGCTCATTACGGTTTTCAATCGCGTATCCGCTCACATCAATCGGTTTATCGATAACCAGTGTAACCTGTCCGGGTTTTATATGCAGGGATCGTTTGGGCATGATATCCTTTGCTCCGACAATGGATATCGGCACGATGGGAACGCCCGATTTAATGGCCAGATGAAACATCCCTTTCTTAAAGGGCCTTATGCTTCCGTCTCTGCTCCTCGTTCCTTCAGGGAAGGACATCACGGATTTTCCTTCCGTGATCTTCCGGGCTGCTTTATCAATGCTCATCATGGCTCTTTCGTGATGCTGCCTGTCTATTTCAATATATCCCGCATTCCTCATGGCCGCTCCAAAAACAGGGATATTAAACAGCTCCTTTTTAACGATCCATCGGAACTGACCTGGAATATGAGCCAGAACAATCAGAATGTCAAAATCGCTCTGGTGGTTTGCCATAAAAATCTGAGGTTTTCCTGCGAGAACATTTTCCGTTCCGATGACCTTGACCCTGGTATTTGATAGAATCAGCAATATCCTCGCCCATATGCTTGCAACTCTATGAGCTTTATTTTCACCGGGAGAGATGAGGGGAAATAACACGGCGCATCCCGACATAAATGCCGTAAAGATGACACCGATTATGAGTAACAGGACGGAACGAATCATGCCATCTTCCCTAATATCATTAAGATACTTGAAATTACTTTTGAAATTTCTACTTTATAAACCATGTGAAGTCAACAGGGAATATCCCGTGCACCGGCCGCTTTATAAAGCCCGCGAATATTCTCATTTTGCATATCTTTCTCACTCTTCAAAACACTTAAATATAGCGGCGGTCGTCAGATGCGGTCGAGGGGGCTTTGCAGGTTGCGGATATCCCGGGCCATTACATGGGTGTATATCTCCGTGGTCTTGACGTCCGCGTGGCCGAGCAGGTCCTGGAGGACGCGGATATTGACCCCGTTTTCCAGCATATGCGTGGCAAAGCTGTGGCGTAGCGTGTGGCATCCTACTCTTTTATTGATCCCCGCTTGTTCAGCAGCGCGCTTGACGGATTTCTGCAAGACAGACTCAAGAACGTGATGACGCAGTTCCTTGTCGGAACGCGGGTCGATGGATCGCGTCTTTGCGGGAAAAACCCACTGCCATCCGGTTGCCCTTGATGCTTTGGGATACTTTCTGGCCAGGGCTTCCGGTATATAGACCTCTCCGAACCCCTCCTCGAGATCTTTATGGTGAAGAGACTTCACCGCCTCAATTTGCCGGAGCATTTCTTCGCGCAGATTCTTCGGCAGGACGGTTGTCCTGTCCTTTCCCCCCTTGCCGCCTCTGACGAAAATGAGGTTCTGGCCAAAGTCGATGTCCTGAACGCGCAGACGGATGCACTCCATGAGCCTTAATCCGCTGCCGTAAAGAAGTTTCGCCATCAGGGCGGTTTTCCCCTCCATGGCGGCAAGAAGACGCTGTACTTCGGCTTGAGTCATCACGGTGGGTGGACTTGCCAAACGCTTACTGCGTGCCGGGGTGATGGCGTCCTCCAAGTGAATATCCAGGACATGTTTGTAGAGGAAAATCAGCGCGTTGAGCGCCTGCCTTTGCGTTGAGGCGCTCACCTTGCCTTCGGTAGCCAAATGGGAGAGAAACGCCTCGATATCCTTTGCTCCGAGAAGCCGCGGATGGGTTTTGCCGCCGAAGTAGTGGATATAACGAAGTATCCATTGACAATAGGTCTGCTCTGTGCGATAGGCATAGTGGTGGTATCGAAGGACCTCTCGAACCTGGTCCATTAATTTGAGATTCGGATTTGGGTGGAACTTCGGTTTATTTTCCATGTTTGCTATCATAATATCGTAATAAGTGGAATTCAACAAGTTATTTGTAATAAGTGGAAAACAGAACGGCTGTTTTTCCATGGTTTATATCTTAATATCATAATAAGTGGAAAACATGGCCATCTATATGGGCTGATATGATGGAAAATTTTCCATTTATTGCACTGATAGGCTGACCGTGAGCGGTACCCGCTCCCGTTCAGCCTATCGGGTGGCGGCTGCTTCGCTATTGCCATGACAGGCTGCGCTCACGCTCCGCCTATCAAGGCAATAGAGCC
>JAPLJQ010000196.1 GCA_026388495.1 Deltaproteobacteria bacterium
CATGTATACCCGGACAATCGCGGGGCGTGATCAATAAGGGCTTTACAGCTGTCTGTTTTACAATCAAAGACACGCAGAGGATTTGTATGAAGCCGTCGACGACAATCCTCGCATAGTTCCTTCTCCCTGTTTCTCAGAAAAACGGTCAATTCCTCTCTAAATTGCGGACGGCACTCATGGCATCCTATGGAGTTAATTTCCAACTTCAAATCATTCAATTCCATACATTGCAGAAACCGGATCAGCATGAGAATGATCTCTGCATCTATCCTCGGATCATCCAGACCGAGGAATTCAACATTTATCTGGTGGAATTGTCTATATCTGCCTTTCTGGGGTCTTTCTCGCCTGAACATGGGACCAATGGTAAACAATTTGGCGATAGGTTCAGCGGTATATAGTGCATGTTCAATGTATGCGCGGACAACGGAAGCCGTTGCTTCGGGGCGCAGGGTGAGATATTCATCTCCCCGATCGATAAACGAGTACATCTCCTTTTCGACTATATCCGTAGAATCTCCAATGCTTCTCTTAAAAAGGTCCGTTTTTTCAAGAATAGGCACACGGATTTCCCTGAAACCGAAATCCATGAAAATTTCCCGGGCTTTTTGTTCCAAGTATTGCCAGATGCCTGTCTCCTGAGGAAGAATATCGTTAAATCCCCGGACTGACGTTATTTTTTCCATGACGAATCACAATCTTAAGCCACATTTTTCTTAAAAGCTTTTTTCGATAGCACATAAAATATAGTAGAGCAATAAATTTGTGGTGTATCAACGGCTTTCTCGGAAGACTCTTGTTATCGTATTTTTCCCGTCAGTCATGGTGCTCACGGCGCCGCTTCTGTCCGTTCTGAAGACCCTTGTCCCAATAACGGAATACCTGTCAAGTACATCGGGATGAGGTAATTTATAAATATTATCAGCCCCGCAACTGAGAACCACAATATCGGGTTGAACGCGTCTGATAAATGGTTCGGTGCTGGAGGAGAATCCTCCATGATGAGGAACGAATAAAACATGACTCCTTATATCGCGACCTGTATGGACCAGACGCGTTTCTGTAGGTTCAGATATATCCGCCGGCAAGAGAAACGACACGTTTCCATACGTTATTTTCATGACAATGGAGTGGTTATTCACATCTTGAAATTTTTGTGAAGGGTCATCCTGCTTGTCAAGCGGATTTTCAGGATTCATGATATCGATCAAAATATCATTCATGGTGATCACTCCCGTCTTTTCTGATATAATTTTATGATTGATCTGTTTTTCACTGATGATTCTCAAGAATTCCTGGTAACGCTCATTCCCCGATCTTTCACCGCTCGTCCAGACTTCCCGGACATCAAAGTTTGACAGAATATAAATCAGACCGTTGAGATGATCCGGGTGTGGATGGGTGAGAACAACAATATCAATCTTACTGATTCTTTCATGCCAAAGATAGGGAGCAACGACATACTTTCCCACATCAAAACTGCCTTCAGGAAAGCCGCCTCCATCAATGAGCATTCTCCTGCCATCAGGCAGTTGAACGAGGGTTGAACTTCCTTGACCGACGTCAATGGCTGTTACTTCCAAATTTTTCCGAAACAGATCTCTTGTATTCAGATAAAGAGCATCCATAAAGAAAAAAAGAAGAAGAACAATAAACGCAACCCGATACCAGAAATAATCTCCCGATGAATGTGTCCTACTGTTTTCATTTTTCCGGCTTTTTATCCAGAAATCCATACATTTTCCACCCGATATTAATAAACAATAGTACAGAGCAATTTCCGGGATAGTCGGTGTGGATATGAAAAAAGACGAGCCCGGAAGAGAGGCGAAGAAATCAACCATGCCAACCGATATCCATACGAGAAAAGAAGA
>JAPLJQ010000261.1 GCA_026388495.1 Deltaproteobacteria bacterium
ATCGGCGATATCTTTTACCGTTTTATCGCAGCTCTGGAGTTCTCCCTCATCGATAAACGTGTCATAAATCCTGTCGATGTATAATCTCCTCAACTCCTGATCATCCACGTGCGGGGTTCCCCGGTAGTGCCTGAAACCCAGGGCCTCAAAGAAGTCCATGTCAACGATGGCGGCGCCGGTGGCCACAATGACGTCCACCATGTTGTTTTTTACGAGGTCCGCATATATCTGCATGCAACCGCCCGCGCCTGTGCTGCCGGCTATGGTGAGAATGATCGCGCAGTCTTTATCGGCAAGCATTCTGTCATACAGATCCGATGCTGCGCCCAGATCCCTCGCCGTGAAGGACATTCCTTTCATGGCATCAATGATTCCCACGGCATTGAATGTTTTAAAATCGATATGCTCGATAGGTGTTTTTAAGTAATCCTTTTTCTCCATAACGTTCACTAAAACCCCTGATTTTCATTTGAGGGAAATACTAATAAACCATGGGCGGGCAAATGTCAATCGCCTCCTTTTTAGTGTTCCATGTCCGGGCGAAGGCAGTACAGCAATATCATAAGCTTTCGAATATTATGAAGATTACTGTGGCTTGCAGCGCCTCACAATGACGGGAAGCGACGGTACAACCAATTCATCAATCATGATCGTTTGAAATATGATGGCTTTTCGATGCAATCCCTGATAAACATGTCTTGAATATTCATCTTCCCGGCAGGGAGGAGAAAGCGAAATGTCGTCTATGAGCTGCCGGAGAAAATAATAATATCGGAAAGGGATAAAAATGGGATCAAAGCAGAAGGAGACGCAAACGGGACAAAAGGCATCTTTCGAACGAAAGCTGGAAGAACGCCTGTCTTTCCTGTCAAAAAAGGGGATAGAATCTCCTGAGATCAATAAAGATTCTCTCGTTAAAAAATTGCGGGCAAAAATCAGGGCTATCAATGCCAGGCTGAATGCCATTGCCGACAACGAAAAGAAGACGGAAGAGCTGGCGAAGATGAAAGCGGAAAAGGCGGCTGCTCCCCCGAAAGATAAAAAAGGCGGTAAGGGCAAGGAGCCAAAGGAAGCCCCCGCAGAGGGCAAGGAAAAAAAGAAAAAGAAGCCACAATCAGAGAAATGACCACAAGGTGTGGATTCACCGAAAGGCGGCGTCACTCCACGGGGAAATCAAAATACGTGTCGGGATATGGTTCATTCCTCAAGGTGAAATGCCACCATTCCTGGTCGTAGTGATTAAATCCGTATTTATCCATAAGGGTCTTCAGGAGCAACCTGTTGATACGCTGATGCATACCCACCTTCAGGTTGCCCGGGTGGGAACGCTCGTGGAAACAATCGAAACCGGTTCCCATATCGATGCCGTTGTCCTTGAAACGTTTTTCCCTTGGCAAGTAGCATGCGTGCAGGAGCTGGCCGGGGCTGTAGATTTCCTGCACCGGCGTCGGAACGGGAACGATTGTCAGATCGACGGTGCTGCCCCTTGAATGGCTCGATTTTTCGGCAATGTAACCGTCCCGGAAGAGATTCCGCTTGTCAATGGTGGGATAAAACTCCGATTTCGTTTTTGTATCGTTGATATCACTTGCCCATCTTACAAAATGATTCACAGCCCGTTGCGGCCGGTAACAGTCATAGATTTTCAATGACAGCGAAAACGTCCTCAACTCTGCCTGGACCTTCTTGAGGGCGTCGGCCGCCTTTTTTGTCAGAAGGCATTTACCGGCGTTATACCCGTCAACCTTTACACCGACAAAATTATGGGGGGCGAAGTACCGGATATCGAATACAGCCGAGGAAATGGCTTTTTTGACGTCCACAAAATCATGGGGTTTCTGACTCGCCGGCCAGGCGTAGCCCGTAAACAGAAATATCCCCGCAAGTCCCGTGACGACGGCACG
>JAPLJQ010000340.1 GCA_026388495.1 Deltaproteobacteria bacterium
AATTTTACAATGGCGTCAGCCAGCTTGCGGTTGAATGAATCTTTACGAAGGCTTCCGACGATAACGGCGATTTCGTATGTGCTCATGACGATCTCCTTTAAAGGTTATAGATATGAATCCCGTGCTATCCTTTGGCATTTTCAGCGGTAATATCCACTGCCGACAACCCATCCGAATGGTTCAAACAGAAGGACATATGATCTTTTCGGTTGAGTTTTGGTCTGTCCCTCCTTCGAAAACCAGTACTCGACATACCCGCCACCTGCTTTCCCTTTTGCCAGAAATTCCTTTATATAGTATGTACCCCTGATGTCCTTGTCTTCAAGCCGATTCCGTCCCTCCACGTCTTTTCGTCCGTAGAGAACCACATTGACGCCTTTCGTCGTATCGGCCCAGAAATATCCGTCGGCCCCGTACCTGAGTTCCCGCAGCAGGCCGGCGCCAAGCTCTTTTGCCTTCTCAAGGGTCATTTCCCCCCGCCGATGCTTTGCATGGATTGCCTGAAGCATGCTGACAGCGGTTTCCACCTGACTCTTGATCAGCAGGTCCTGAGCCGCAGAATTCCCCGGCCTTTCAGTCTGCGCAAAAGCACATACACTCAAGACTACCGCACTCAGAAGACCCGCCAGCACTGTCATCAATACTCTCTTCATGATCCCTCCTCCTCTTGCGTTTAGTTGTTCACTGTCTAACGAGTCTGTAGGAAAAGTCTGATTTGACCATTTTGTGAAAGATCCCGCTTAATAAAATCAGATACTTATAAGCCCGGGAAATCCCAAAATATCGGGGTTAACCCCTTTTCCTACAGGCTCAACGACAAAGCTCACCTGCCGCTATGGAGCGCAGCGGAATAGCGGTCAAGTGCAGCGCTCTTGTTGGGGATTTGAGTTTGTTTGATCAAAGTAATTTTTTATGGTTTTTAACCACTTCTCTACCTTGTTCGGTATATCTTTCCTCAGCATCTCTGTATTTATCCAATCCCGCAAGATTAAAAAAGTCATAGAAATTCATCATCCTATCGCTAAAACTTTCATAATCGAGTGTACGGTGAAATTCTTCGAAAAAGTCTTTCAGTGCTTTTACAATAATACATGAAGAGACGGCGGGATAAGCTGCAACACTATATCCTATTTCTTGTAACTGTTGCGGAGTAAGAATGGGTGTTTTTGCACCTAAAATAATATTTGCCATATGCGGGGCGTCAATTTCAGTGGTAATCTTGCGCATTTGCTCGACCGATTCAGGCGCTTCAACAAAAATTAAATCAGCACCTGCTTCATGATATATATTGCCCCTATCAATAGCTCCATTAATTCCTTCTACAGCAATGGCATCAATTCTCGCCGAAATCACAAAATCCGGATCTTTTCGCGCATCAACGGCCGCTTTTAGTTTTGCAGCCATATCTTCTGCGGAGATTATTTGTTTGCCAGCCGTGTGTCCACAACGCTTTGGAGATACTTGATCTTCTATAAAAAGACCTGCTGCCCCAGCTCTTTCAAAGAGTTGAACAGTACGAACGACATTCGTAACATTTCCATGACCTGTATCTCCATCGGCAAATACGGGTATGTCAACAGCGTCAACAATTTTTTCTGTCCAGTCTGTTAACTCCGTCAATGTGGCTAAATCTAAATCAGGTTTGCCAAGTATATGAAGTCCAGACGCACCCCCTCTTGTAATGCACTTAAAACCAGCATTTTGCGCAATTATAGCAGTTAACGCATCAGGAACCCCGGGCATTATGAGTATTTCATCATCAAGGATATAGTTTTTAAATAGTGACGTCTTTTTCATTTGCGACCTCCAGTTATTAGTTAATTAGTGCCCCAACAATTAATATACGAAAAGACTTCTGTCACCTAAATTGCTGTTTACTGTGCCAGATACTCAAAGATATATCAATATTATTATTAGGAAAATTCTTCATGGCATCCATTATTGATCCATAATATCAGGCTATACGAAATACGCTTAAAGTAAGAAAGGAATTATCAGGCATCAATGTCTCCTCCTTTTAACGAGTTCGTCATTAATGGGCCAATGGGACTCTTTTGCAAAGCGTCAGCTTGGAGGAGAAATCAAAGAGCAGTTCGGTGCACCGAACTAACTTAAATATATGATATAAATAACGATCTAACGACACCACCGATCATTTTCATGTTAAAATTTTGCCCGGTTTTGGCTCCCCGGACGGCCCGTTTTGAGATCCGTTTCCGTCTTCCGGCGTCTGCATGGCTGCGGCCGAGACAGCCTCAATGGAATAGGCATAACAGATACGTTTATAAGATTTCTCCCTTCGGTCGAAATGACAAGGGTGACCCATTCTCAAAAAGTCAAAAATCCTGTCACTCCCGCGAAGGCGGGAGTCCAGATCTATTTAATATTACTGGATTCCCGCCTTCGCGGGAATGACAATTTGAGGCGAAATACGACTTTTTGCGAATTTGACAAGGGGGGTATTTTTCTAATCATTGGAGAGAACCCAGCCTTTTCGGTTGAAATAAGCCCTGAGAAGCAAAACGGTGGCAATGCCGATGTAGGCGCCGAAGATGACGTCGCCGAGGAAATGGGACGTAAGAAGGACGCGGCTTAGCGCAATGGCGACGGCCGCCGGGAAAAACAGCGTGCGACATTTCGGAAACAGGATGGATAAGGAAAAGGCCAGGGAGAATGCCGTGACGGCATGTCCGGAGGCAAACGACGTTCCCTCGTAGCCTGACTGGAAAAAAGAAAATCCGTAAAGCTCCTGATCAAAAAGCATGACTGGCCGGTAACGCCCGGCGACCCATTTGACAAGATTTACAAAAATTCCTGAAAAGGCCACGGAAGCAAAGACAAACAAGGACCGGTTGGCGTAAATTTCTTTCTTTCGATAAAACCTGAAAAATACAAAGAGAAGAAAAGACATGATCAGATAAACCATTGATTTTCCGAAGGCGGTGACGATCTCGGCAATATCCAGAACGGACCGGTCCAGTCTGCGGCACCAGCGGGCGACGGGAATATCGAGAAAGAAATAACTGATAACCGTAGCCATAAGGAAGATCGCAAAAATGATGATCTGCTGTCTTTGCCGTTTGCTCATTTCTTCATGCCCCGGAAATTCATACACCAGACATACTCAACGGTATCCACCTTTCCACCGTTCAATAAAACATCGATGGTTTTTACCGGGCGCACCTGATCGCACATCACGGTTTTTTCCAGATCGAGATTCGTAAAGTATGTGTTGAGAAACAGGAGGTCATATCCTTCGGGCGGGTCGGTCTGCCACAGGTCAAACTGGTCTTTTCGGTCATCAATGACGAAAACAGGCATCCGGTATGGCAGGGCATAGTACATGACCCGGCTTCCCATGGTCCAGTTGCTCACAGCAAGACCTTTTTTGGCGTGGCTGTTGGCTTTAAATACTTTGTCAGCCTCTTTCGCAATGGTTTCATAGCCATAGATGTCGCGGAAGGGAGATTTGTAGTCGGGGAAATGGAAGAATTTTGCCGGCAACTCCACATAGAGGAAAAGCGTCAGAACAAGGCTGAACCACAGGGATACCTTCAGGAATTTCCGCTTAAACGGTGTGACGGGATTCATCAAATAAAAGACGCCGATGGGAATAAAGAGGAGGTAAAAAAGGCTCGTCCAGTGGGGAAGCCCCGTCTCATAGAAGGAAGAATAAAGAAAAAAGACATAAAGGGTGCCTCCGAACAATATGGCCAGACGGATCCCGTCATCGGGATTACGGAGCCCCTTGATAAAACCGTAGAAGGCAATAAGAAAAAGAAAAGGGCTGTAGGCTCCGAACTGGGCGG
This sequence comes from Deltaproteobacteria bacterium, assembly GCA_026388495.1. Lineage (GTDB taxonomy): Bacteria > Desulfobacterota > Syntrophia > Syntrophales > UBA2185 > JAPLJQ01. The sequence goes on from JAPLJQ010000340.1 coordinate 3,810, forward strand.
CGAGAGATTCAAAAGGCCTCGTCAGATTGATCGAGGAAGGGCCCAGGACGTGGCCCGCCTGATAGCGGAAACTGATAAAATCATGCTGCATATTCCAGTAGATAACCGGTGTTACCATGAGGATGGCCAGAACTCCGGCGACAATCATATACGGCGAAAAGATGAGATCATAACGCTTTTTCATGATGAAGTAGATGAGGATCGGCGGGACAAGAAGGATAGCCGTATATTTTGCGAGGCCCGCTATCCCCAGGAGGATTCCCAGGAGGAGAAAATCTCCGGGGCGTCCTCGGGATTCGATCTTTCGTATTAATGCTATAATGGGAAAGATCAGAAGAAGGAGAATGCAATCGGGCAGAAGCATGAGGCTCATGGCATTCAGTATAAAAGAGCCGTTGATGGCCAGGATGCCCGTGACGGCAACATGTTTCGAACCTGAAAAGGACAGGATAAAACGGTAAGAGAAAAAGGATACGAGGGCAAACATGATGAGGGCGGGAAGACGGGCGGCAAACTCTCCAGCCCCCATTGTGTAATAGAACAGGGCATGAATCCATCCGACAAGGGGTGGATGATCCACATAACTCCAGTCCAGATTTTTCGCATAGAGGACGTAATGGGCCTCGTCAACGCCGAGGCCGAAGGTAGGGGACACGAGCAGGCGAATCAGGGTAAAGCCGCCGATAATTAGAATTATTTCTTTGTGCTTCTCAATCATACCATATAGATAACTATTTTATGTGGTTGCGCAGCGTACGCTCTGTCGCGGCGGATGTCTATAAAAATGTTGCAGACAACTGGATTCCCGCTTTCGCGGGAATGACAAAAACGGGCCAAAATTGACTTTTTACGAGATCATCAAAGTCTTGCAGGCGGAAACGGCAGATCACGGAAAATCAGACTTTTCAGGCAGTCGGCAGTTTTACCTTGATTAACGTATGCTTATTGTTTAATGTCCGTTATCCGGAAACAGATTTCATGACCCATCAGAAACTGGTTGACGCAATGAGCCGTCCGGAAATACCTCACTATCCCAGGAAGAATGCGGCGGGAAGGCCATTGAGGCAATAAAGTTCTCATAAAAGGAGAGACAAAAAACGTGCGAAAGCAAAATATAAGAAACATCGCGATCATTGCCCACGTTGATCATGGCAAAACGACCCTTATCGACGCAATGCTCAAGCAAACGGGCACCTTCAGGGAGCATCAGGAAATCGCAGAGCGGGTGATGGATTCCATGGATCTCGAAAAGGAACGGGGCATCACCATCACGGCGAAAAATACGGCCATCCGGTACGGAAACGTCAAGATCAATATCGTCGATACGCCCGGACATGCGGATTTCGGCGGCGAGGTCGAACGGAGCCTGAATATGGTCGATGGGGCCATACTGCTGGTCGATGCCAGCGAAGGGCCGCTTCCCCAGACCAGGTTCGTCGTCAAGAAAGCCCTCGACCGACAATTGCCCATTGTGGTCGTCATCAACAAGATCGACCGCGACGACGCCAGGATTGATGCAGTCATCAATGAGATTTACGACCTTTTTATCGATCTCGATGCAAACGAACAGCAGATCGAGTTTCCCATCCTCTACACCAATGCCAAGCGGGGAATAGCTCATGAGAAACCCGGTGACCCATCGGAGGACCTGAAGCCCCTTTTTGACGCCATCTGTGCTACCATACCCGGGCCTGACGCCGACGACAAAAAGGTTCCCCAGTTTATGGTGACAAATCTCGATTATGACCCTTACGTGGGCCAGATCGGTATCGGGCGGGTGATCAACGGAGTGTTTGAGATGAATAAGACCTATGCCCATTGCAGAGAAAGTGTCATTACCCCCGGTGTCAGATTCTCCGCCCTTTACTCATTTCACGGTTTGGGAAAAAAGCAGACGGATATCGTCGAGGCCGGCGATATCGTCGCCATTGCAGGTGTCGAATCCATCAGTATCGGCGATACGATTACATCGCCGGAGAATCCCATTCCGCTGCCCCGTTTACACGTCGACGAGCCGACGGTCGCCATGATTTTTTATGTCAACAACGGCCCCTTAGCCGGCAGGGAAGGAAAGTATCTGACGTCGCGCCACCTTCTTGAACGTTTGGAAAGAGAAAGCTACCGGAACGTCTCTCTGCAACTGAAACCTCTGGAACGCAGGGACGCCTTCGAGGTCTGCGGGCGCGGGTCGTTACAGATGGCCGTCCTGATAGAGACCATGCGCCGGGAAGGTTATGAATTGATGGTTTCAAAACCAACGGTCATCACAAAAAAAGAATCGGGGAAAACCCTGGAACCCGTGGAGCGTGTTTTTATCGACATCCCGGAAGGATTTGTCGGGATTGTGACGGAAAAGCTGGCGGTTAGAAAAGGACGCATGGTTCACCTGATCAATAAGGGAAGCGGACGGGTAAATATGGAGTTCCTTGTTCCCTCCCGCGGTCTCATCGGATTTCGCAGTCATTTTCTG
>JAPLJQ010000280.1 GCA_026388495.1 Deltaproteobacteria bacterium
CCGCAGAGTGGAGCACCCTGGTGGAAATGTCGGTTGCCATAATTTTGACATCGGCGGACAATCCGTTAACGCTTTCATCGATAATCATCGCGAGGGAGTAAGGCTCCTCCCCCGTTGAACAACCGGCGCTCCATATCCTCAATGTTGTCTTCTGTCTATTATCACCCTTTGATGTCAGTTTATGAGACAGGATCTGGCGCAGTTTTTTAAAGTGACTTTCCTCTCTGAAGAAATACGTCAGGTTTGTGGAAAGGGAATCAATCATGGAGATCAGCTCATCCTTTCCCTCATCGGTGGTAACATAACGATAATAGTCTGCGAAAGATTTAAAGTTCCCTTCTCTCAGGCGCTTGCCCAGCCTTGCTTTAACCAGTTCTTTCTTGCCGACATGGAGATTAATGCCGCACTGGTCATAAACAAGACGGCTGATTCTCTCATAATCAACATCTCTCAATTCAGAAGACATCATAAATACGACACACTGCTCCCGTCATGTGATTCAGACACCCGTGAAAATAGAATATGTATCTTAGTACGCATACGTTTTCACAAACCATGCCTGTTCAATATCTATGCCAGATACGTTGGGTATCTGCCCGCCTGACGGGATTTTCCCGTAAGGTAAAATCAACTCATTTACATCGTTTCTCATTGTCCCGCCTGCAAGGCGTGGACAGCGACATGTGCTTTCGGTCATATCGTCACACCAGAATTTTTTATGTTATGCTCCGCAGCACATGGATCGACAGATACAATCATGGCGCCATACCAAATTTTTGTGTCATAAGGTTGACGTCATCATTTTTTCCCTGTATTATCGACGACAATGAAAACGCGAAAGTGAAACACCGCATCTCCCCGGAGCGGGACGGCAATGGAGCAGGCTTCCGGCCAGGGCGCCATTCGTGAAAGGCACGGCTTAATTAAACCACCGCAGGAAAGGTATGTTTGAATCTCCTCGTAAGGGGTCCCTTTCCCGCCGGTGTAAATTATTTGACAGTGTCTTCATGGTTCTTTATTGTTTTTTCATTTCTTTTACCGTATAAGAAGCCCGGAAGGGGTAACTTTCTCTCGACCATTATAAGACTGAGAAAAAATCATGAAAAATGTAAAAATACTCATCGCCGAGGATCACGATGTGAGCCGTGAAAACCTCGCTGAACTTTTAACCCAGAGCGGTTACAGTGTAACGGCGGCTGAAAACGGCAGAGTTGCCATGGACGCCCTGACGGAAGACAAATATGACCTGATCATCACCGATTTAAGAATGCCCCGGGTGGATGGGCTGGAATTGCTTAAATTCACGAAAGAGATGAATCCTGAAAATGTGGTCATTATGATTACAGGATATGGCACCGTGAACACGGCTGTCGATGCCATGAAATTGGGCGCATTCGATTTCATTATCAAGCCGCTGAAAGACGATCTCGTCAAATTGACCGTTTCCCGCGCCCTCTCCTATGTAAAACTCAAAGAAGAGAATATCGCCTTGAAGGGCCATCTCAAGGATAAGTATGATTTCGGCAAAATGATCGGTTACAGCGATTGTATGAAAAAAGTGTTCGATACGATTGAAAAAGTATCCGCATCAGACAGTACCATCCTGATTCATGGAGAAAGCGGCACAGGCAAGGAACTGGTGGCGAGGGCCATCCATTTCAATAGCGACCGGAAAACCCAGCCCCTTATTCCCGTCAATTGCGGCGCCATTCCTGAAGAGCTGCTGGAAAGCGAGCTCTTCGGTCATGAAAAAGGCGCGTTTACAGGCGCCATTCGCACCCGGATCGGCCGTTTTGAGTTGGCTCAGAAAGGAACCATTTTCCTCGATGAAATCGGTGACATGAGCCCGGCGCTGCAGGTCAAGATGCTGCGCGTTATTCAGGAAAAGGAATTTGAACGAATCGGCGGCATAAAAACCATTCATGCCGATGTTCGGATCGTCGCAGCAACCAACCAGGATCTCGAAGTAGCCGTATCTGAAAAAAGGTTTCGTGAAGATCTCTTCTACCGGATTAATGTGATCCCGATTCAACTTCCTCCTTTACGTGAACGGGGTCCGGATATCGCCATTCTGGCCAATCATTTTCTTAAGAAATTCAACAAGCTCAAGAAGAAAAACCTCTCCCATATTTTACCGGAAGCGATCGGTTATTTCACGCGATATCCGTGGCCCGGGAATGTCAGAGAACTGGAAAACCTCATGGAAATGCTGGTCGTCATGAAGGAAGAAGGATACGTTGACGTCAGTGATCTTCCGCCAAAACTTCTTTATCAGAAGAGCGCAGGACCCGCTTCCCATCATGTTCACTTGCCTGCGGAAGGAATAAATTTTAATGATATGGTGAGCCAGTTTGAAAAAGATCTCCTCCTTCAGGCTCTTGAAAAAAGCGGCGGCGTTAAAAACAGGGCGGCAAAATTACTCAACCTGAATCGAACCACCCTGGTTGAAAAATTGAAACGGTTCAATCTCGCGGAAGGGAATCTGGCCCTCAACGAAGACTGATCCCCCTCTTTTGTTAAGCAAATGCCCGGGTCTTCTCCTGATCCAGGACCTCTCTGATTTTTTGTGACAGTTCCTGTATTTTGAATGGCTTTTGAATAAAACTGCTGCATCCCTGATCCATGATCAGCTTTGCCTGCCCGATGAGACTGTACCCGCTGGACAGGATGACCTTGACTTGCGGATCCATTGATTTCAACCTGTCGAGTGTCTCCCCTCCTCCCATACCGGACATGATCATGTCGAGGATAACCAGGTCGATTTCCTCCATCCTTGATTGATACAGCGTTACGGCCTCTATGCCGGATCGGGTGGTGAGCACACGGTAACCCAGTGTTTCCAGGATTTCCCGGGCAACTTCGATAAAAAGGGCTTCGTCATCCACAATAAGGATGGTCTCGCAACCTTTTATCCAGACCTCACTCATGTCCGGTTCTGGTTTGATTTCCCTGACTGAAGCCGGAAAGTACATGTCAACTGTCATTGTCTTCACCTTTTCATCTGTGACGTTAGTAGCTTCTGAATGACCCTTGATGACGCCATGATCACTTGCTACAGCCGCCTCTCCGATCGATCATGAGGTGCTGTAACATTTCCCATGCCTTTTCCACTTTCTGCTTTTCTTCTTTGCCGATATCTGAACTTCTTGAACGGCCCGTCGAATAAACAATGGCCGCATTTCCCTGACCATCCCGGACTTCCTTCTGTCCCATGCCACTTTCAGGCGATGATGTTGCTTCACCATCCTGCTGCAGCATGATCTGGATGGTTTTATCGCTGACGCCTGCTTTCCTTAATGACAAAATCTGCTCAGTGGTCAGGGCGTGGCCATCAATCAAAAAGTTGAACGCCACCACCCATACGATAAAACACAGAATAGTTTTCCCCCGGATGACCCATCCGTAAGTCATGGCATTCCCCTTATCCGCCAGGAAATCTTTTCTTCCAACGCTCAAGCTTTTCAAAGGCATCTCCTACCGCTTTGAAAAGAACATCAAGTTGAACCGGTTTGGTAAAATAATCATCGAATCCGGCTTCGCGGCATTCTTCGACTTCAAAAAGGCCGGTCCATCCGGTGATCGCGTAAATGATCGAAACAGGCCTGTTTTTTTTGATCTGCCGGCACAACTCTATCCCATTCATGCCAAACAGTTTCAGATCCAAAAAAATCAGATCAATATCATGCTGTTTAAGGATGTGGAGCGCCTGCTCGCTATTCTCAGCGAGATGAACCTTGCAGCAGTCATCGCTGAAGGCGGATTGAAACAAATCGCGAATGGAGGCCTCGTCATCTACTATAAGTAATTTTCGCTCCAAAAAAACCTCCTGTTATCAAAACGGAAAACATCCGTTGATGCTTTTTAAAAAAGAGGGCTATGCCGCCAGGTTCATAGCCTCGAGTTCCTCGGTATGGAGAATCCTGTCAATGTCCAGGAGGATTTTTATACCGCCGCCGGCTTTCGCCATCCCGAGGATGTAATCCGTCTGCAGGCGACTCCCAAAGTTCGGCGTTTCTTCGATATCACCCGCTTTGATATTCAAAACCTCAGAGACGGAATCGACGACGATTCCGATCAGCACGTGGTCAGAATTTTTCCCGATCTCCACGACAATAATACAGGTCCTTTCCGTGTAATCCATGGCTTCCATACCGAACTTAAGCCTTAAATCCATCACGGGAATGACCTTGCCGCGAAGATTGATAACACCTTTGACATAGTCGGGGGTCTGGGGAACCATCGTAATGGCCATCATCCCGATGATTTCCTTCACTTTCAAAATGCCGATGCCGTACTCTTCCCGGGCCAGTGTAAATGTCAGATACTTCCCTTCTCTTTCAGATACAGCCTTTGCGCCTTGTTCCACTGTTGTCACCTCCGCCAATACGTTTTCCTTTCTTTCCTGATCGATGCCTTTTTCTGCTTTACCCTGTTTTACCTTGCCGTGGCGTTTCCTCTTTATATCCATTTCGGCTCATTCG
>JAPLJQ010000243.1 GCA_026388495.1 Deltaproteobacteria bacterium
TTGAATACGAAGTAGAACTCAGCACACGGCCGGAAAATTCCATCGGATCCGATCATGACTGGGAAATGGCGACGACGGCCCTGGAAAATGCATTAAAATGCAAACAGATGACCTATGATGTTAATGCAGGAGATGGCGCCTTCTACGGGCCCAAGATTGACTTCAAGCTTAAAGACGCACTGAAGAGAAAGTGGCAGTGCGCAACCATCCAGTGCGATTTTACCCTGCCGGAGAGATTTGATCTCAGCTACATCGGGATGGACGGAGAGAAGCACCGGCCGGTCATGCTGCACCGGGTGATCCTGGGGGCGATCGAACGGTTCATGGGGGTCTTGATTGAACACTACGCCGGGGCTTTCCCGGTCTGGCTGTCGCCGGTTCAGGCGGTTCTGATGACCGTAACGGATAAGCATATCCCCTATGGTGAAAAAGTATACGGCATGTTATGTGATGCAGGTATCCGGGCCGAGAGAGATTTCAGAAATGAAAAGCTTGGCTACAAGATCAGAGAGGCTCAGATGCAGAAGGCCCCCTATATGCTGATCATCGGGGACAGGGAAGTCGAGTCGGAATGTATTTCTCCCCGGCAGCGCGACGGGAAAAACCTCGACGCCGTCGGCGTGGACGCATTTATCGGGCTGGTCAGGGAAATGTGCAGACAGTATAAGTAGACAAAGAGGATAAAAAATACCAGGTACGAAAGCCTAAATTAATAAAACATCAAAATCAGATTGTACAAAAAGATCATAATTTCAATAGTGGAATTCTGAGTTTGATGTTTCAGGAGGTGATATATAGTTAAAGAGTTAAATATTAACCGCGAAATCAGGGCGACGGTTGTCAGGGTCATTGACGAGGGCAAGCAATTAGGAATCATTCCCCTGGCGGAAGCACTTGAAATTGCTGCCAAGGCGGGGATGGATCTGGTGGAAGTGTCGCCTAATTCGACGCCGCCGGTATGCCGTATCATGGATTACGGTAAATTCAGGTACCAGCAGAGCAAGAAACAGCAGGTGGCAAAGAAGAGTCAGAGTGTTATCCAGGTCAAGGAGATCAGGATAAGGCCGAAAACGGAAGAGCATGACCTGCAGGTGAAAATCAGACAGATCCGGAAATTTCTCGGCCAGAATGATAAAGTGAAAGTTGCCATGATGTTCAGGGGGCGTGAGATTGCTTATACCGATATAGGCAGAAAAATCATGGAAGAGATTCAGAATGAACTGGCAGATGTATGTACCCTTGATCAGCACCCGAAGATAGAGGGGAGAAATATGGTCATGATCATGTCGCCAAAGAAATAAGAAATAACAGGGGTCAGTTTTAAAACTGACACCATCGCAATTCATTTTTATACAGGGGTGATGGAATGCCAAAATTGAAAACACACAGAGGCGCGGCCAAGCACAAAAACGACTAAGAGGAAGAGAAACTTGAGAAAGTCCGCCATTCTTGATAAGCGGGACACGCGGGGAATCAAGCGGTTGATTCCGTATTTATAAAACATGAAAATCGCCCCCTCCCTGCCTCCCTCCACCGTTGTGAGGGGACGCAGGGAGGGGGCCAATTTTCGGACAAAGGACAGATTCGAGCAGGAGATCAATTGAGATGTCAAGGGTAAAAAGAGGCGTTAATGCCAAGAAGAAGAGAAGAAAGATCCTGAAACTGGCAAAGGGATATTTCGGAGCCAGAAGCCGTTTATTGAGGACAGCTACAGAAGCCGTGGACAGGGCGATGAAATATGCCTACCGTGACAGAAGGGTCAGGAAACGGGATTTCAGGAAGCTCTGGATTGCGAGAATTAATGCCGCTGCGCGCAGTCATGATATTACTTACAGCCGTCTGATTGACGGAATGAACAAGGCGGGCGTGGAGATCAACAGGAAGATCCTCTCGGATATTGCCATTCATGATCCTCAGGCGTTTTCAGAGATCGTCAACGTAGCAAAGGTTAATCTGGCGGCATGATCGAAGATCTTGACGATCTGCAGAAAAAGGCAGAAGACGAGATTGGCGCCGCCGGGACCGAATCGGAGTTCTTGGCCATCAGAACCCGTTACCTGGGGCGAAAGGGTCTTCTGACGGGGGTGCTCCGCAATGTCGGTCAGGTGGAACCCGAAAAAAGACCTTTGTTCGGAAAACGGTGCAATGAGATCAAGGAAGCCCTTTCGGAAAAAATAGAAAAGGCACTGGAAAGAATTGCCGACCTGGAAAAAGAAGAAATTTTCCTTCGCGACAGGATCGATGTGACCCTGCCCGGCAGGAAGATAAAGTACGGCCGGTCTCATCCGATCAGCCAGGTCTGCCGCGAGATTTGTCATATCTTCGCAGGATTCGGCTTTGCTGTCGTTGAAGGTCCGGAAGTTGAACTGGACTACTATAATTTTGAGGCGTTAAACATTCCCAAAAACCATCCTGCCCGGGACATGCAGGATACGTTCTATATCGAGGATAATATTGTCCTGCGCACCCATACATCCCCGGTCCAGATCAGGACCATGGAAAAGCAGAGACCTCCGGTAAGGATACTATCTCCCGGACGGGTGTACCGGCCGGATTCGGATATTTCCCATACGCCCATGTTTCACCAGATTGAAGGACTGCTCGTTGATCGGGGCATAACCTTTGGTGATCTGAAGGGCGTTCTCACATCCTTTGTCAGTCAAATGTTCGGAGCGGATATATCCCTGAGATTCCGTCCCAGTTTTTTCCCATTTACCGAGCCGAGCGCGGAAGTGGACATGCAGTGCGTCATGTGCCGCGGCGAGGGTTGCCGTGTGTGCAGTCACAGCGGCTGGCTGGAGATCCTGGGCTCGGGCATGGTGGACCCAGAGGTGTTTAAAAATGTCGGCTACGACCCGGAAGAGTTTACGGGCTTTGCCTTCGGTCTCGGTCTTGAACGGATCGCCATGCTGAAATACGGAATATCGGATATCCGGCTGTTTTTCGAAAACAACATGAGATTTTTAGAACAGTTTTAGAGATAATTATGCTGGTCAGTCTAAGATGGCTTAAAGATTACGTTGATTTTCACCTCTCCCCGGCGGAGCTTGTCGACAGGCTTACCATGTCCGGTCTCGAGGTGGAATCCTTCCATGAAACAGACCCTGCATTTTCCAATGTTGTTGCTGCAAAAATTTTGTCTGTTAAACCCCACCCAAATGCAGATAAATGTTTTCTTTGCGACGTCACCACGGGTGATGCCACGTATCCCATCGTCTGCGGCGCCGGCAATATCCATTGTGGTGACATGGTTCCCCTGGCGAAAGTTGGGGCAACAATTCCGGGCGGTTATACCATTAAAAGTTCGAGGATCCGGGGGGAATTATCCGAAGGGATGCTCTGTTCCGAACAGGAACTCGGTGTCGGTGATGACGCCGACGGAATCATGATCCTTTCGAAGGATCTTTCTCCAGGCCGGGATCTGGCTGATATCCTTGATTTGAAGGATACGGTTTTCGATGTCGGGATTACACCCAACCGTTCCGACTGCCTGAGCATCATCGGAATTGCCAGGGAGGTTGCGGCGATTACGGGGGGAACGGTAAAATATCCTGTTGTTGCTGTGAAGGAAAACGGGGAGGACATTCACAGGATCACGTCGGTTGATATACTGGACCCGGATCTTTGCCCGAGATACAGCGCCAGGATCATCAGGAACGTTAAAGTCGGTTCGTCGCCACTGTGGCTGCGCCAGAGGCTCGAAGCCGTCGGTTTGCGTGCCATCAACAATATTGTGGATATCACCAATTTTGTGATGATGGAGTGGGGGCAGCCCCTCCATGCATTTGATTTCCGTTATCTTGAGGAGGGGCGTATTGTGGTCAGGCGGTCGCTTGACGGAGAACGATTTACCTCTCTCGATGAGAAAGAGCGCATCCTGAGACCAGATACGCTGATGATCTGTGACGGGGTCAAACCTGTGGCCATTGCAGGCATCATGGGGGGTCTCAACTCGGAAGTCAAGGAGGATACGGAGACGATTCTTCTTGAGTCCGCCTACTTCAACCCTTCTTCAATCCGCATATCCGCAAAATGGCTGGGAATGAATACGGACGCCGCATTCAGGTTCGGACGGGGCGTGGATCCCGAAGGGGTGATCAGGGCTTCGGACAGGGCGGCACAGTTGATGGCGGAACTGGCGGGCGGCACGATTTTCAGGTGGTGTATCGATCAATATCCGATGACCGTTCAGACGGCGAAAAACATTCCGCTGAGGGTCAAGAGGGTGAACGATATCCTCGGGACGGACATCGACGCTGATGATATCGTCAATATATTGAAGAGACTCGAAATGGATGTCTGTGAGGAAGGCAAAGGAAAATACAGCGTGACGCCGCCCACTTATCGTGTGGATATGACAAGAGAGATTGATTTGATCGAAGAGGTGGCCAGGCTCTACGGATATGACCGGGTTCTGGTAACCCTGCCGGATGTTTCCGTTGCTTCCGCATCCGGGGATCGCAAGTTGATTCTTGAGGAAAGAATCCGCGGACTTCTTAAAGGGTCCGGTTATTCCGAGGTGATTACATTTAGCTTCATTACGCCGGAGTCGGTTGATATCCTGGGATTGAATGAAAATGACGAGAGAAGAAATCTGGTAAAGATCAGAAATCCCCTGACGGAAGATCAGTCGGTTATGCGGTCGACCCTCGTGTACGGCCTCCTGGAAACAATGAAAAATAATTCCCGTGCGGGAAATATTAACCTCAGGGTATTCGAAACGGGAAGAATTTTTATCCATCGGCACGACGGCGAGCTTCCTATTGAAAAGAACAAGCTTGCCGGTCTTCTCACAGGAGCGAGATGTGACGACCTTTGTATCGGTGGCGGTTTTAAAACGGACCCCGGGATGATCGGGGATTTTTACGATCTGAAGGGCTGTATTGAGAATGTCCTTGATGACATCAGGATTTCTGACGTTCAATTCCGGTCCGGTCATGAGGAACCTTTTCTCCATCCGGGAAAATCCTGCGGGATATATGCGGGGGACGAGTTCCTCGGCTTTATCGGGGAGATCCATCCCCACGTCCTGGCAAAAATGGATCTGAAAAATTCCGCGGTAGCTTTTGAGATGGATATGGACGTTCTGGCAGCGCTTTTTTCCGGGAAAATCATGTACCGGGCTTTGCCGAAATTTCCATCGATTACGAGAGATGTCGCCTTCCTGGTGAAATGGGAATTCCTGGTGAAATGGGAAATGGAAGCGGAAGAAATGCTTCGCCTCGCCATGAGTGCAAGCAAAGAATTGCTTGAAAAAGTAAGTATTTTTGATGTATATTCCGGCAAGAGTGTTTCCCAGGGAATGAAAAGCCTGGGATTGCGGTTTTCCTATCGGGCTTCTGACCGAACCTTAACGGATGATGAGGTCAATGACATTCACAGCGCAATCGTAAAAGAGATGGTAGATATAACAGGAGCAATAATCAGGGGGGAAGAAAGTCAGATGCAAGATTCCTTAGGAGGTAGGAGATGACAAAGATAGATATTATTCAGGATGTTTACGAAAAGCTCGGGTTTTCAAAAAAGGATTCAGCGATCATTGTGGAGTCCGTTTTTGAAATCATAAAGGACAGTCTCGCCCGCGGAGAGAAAATTAAAATTTCGGGATTCGGCAATTTCTCAATTAAAGAAAAGAAATCTCGCAGGGGCAGAAACCCCCAAACTGGAAGTGAGATAGAGATATCCGCCAGGAAGGTGCTGACTTTCAAATCGAGTCAGGTGCTCCGCAAAGCCCTAAATGGGTGAGCCGATCATTACGTGAAGCTCTGAGCACAACATCCTAAATACTATAAAAATCCAATTTCATACGGATTTTGATCAGAACCTCTGATTTTTCTCTTTTGTGGGGGTCGGTTTATGTTAACCCCCACTAAATAGCGGAAAACGACACGTTGTGTCGTCGTTTGGAAATTAGGATTTAGGATTTGTATGGACGTCCCCATTCCGAAAAAGACGTATTTTCGTATCGGCGAGGTCAGCAAGATCCTCAGCGTCGATCCTTATGTCGTAAGATACTGGGAATCGGAATTCAAGTCAGTCAAGCCGATTCGAACGAAATCGGATCAGCGGCTGTACAGAAGGAAGGATGTAGAGGAACTGCTGACCATAAAAAAACTTCTTTACAGTGATAAATATACGATCAGTGGCGCGAAGCGGCAATTATCGAAAATCAGGGGTGACGTGATAGGGGACGATCAGGATCGCGATCGGGGACTTTTGCTTGAAATTAAAAAAGGACTGCGAGAGATCAGAGATATCGTCAGTTAAGTGGTGATAAAAGGGGACATGCTACTTTTTCGAATGAAAAAGGAGCATGTCCCCTTTTTCTTAGTGTTTAGATGATCTTTTGGAGGCCTTGATCGGATTGAGCTTTTGCGAGGCCTCTTTGATTTCCTTCGTGATATGAGTAGCAGTCGGACAATTTCCCATAAGCCACTTGCTGGCAGGATCAGGATAGACCATGCAGTACTGCCCCGTGGAATTTTCCAGAACTTTGCTGCAACGTTCACACTTTTCACTAATCACATGACAGCTGCCTCCATTAAACCCGCAACCTTTCTTGGACATGAAGGCACATTCCGAGCCACTTTTGATGGTTTGACAGACCATAAGAACCACACCCCTTTCTTTTCTAAATTTTATTTTTTATATAATGAATACTCGTCTAAAAGTTGAGCTATCTAACAAATAAAAATAATCATGTCAAGAAAAATATTTGGAATATTCAGAGAAAATATTTACATGAGAGGTAAATATTTAATATGATGAAGTGGTTGTCTAATGAATTGACTTCACAGATCATTTATGTTAGTTAAACACTCAAAAACGTATGAGACGGTATGGAAGAAATTAAATCTTTTGAAATCAGAAACAAGCTGGGTCTTCATGCGAGAGCCGCTGCCCGGCTGGTCAACATAGCCACTCAATATAAATCAAGAATATTTCTTGAGAGAGATGGTCAGGAGGTAAATGGCAAGAGCCTGCTCAGTATTCTGACTCTCGCCTGTCCCAGGGGGAGCTGGATTACCATAAGGGCGGAAGGGGCAGACGCCCGTGAGGCCATGAAAAGTCTCGGAAAATTGATTGAAGATAAATTTGGAGAAGATTGATGCATACTGATGTAGAAGGGAAAACAGTTGTTCTTAAAGGAATCGGGGTTTCACCGGGTATTGTCATAGGGAAAGCGCACCTCTTTGACCGCTTCGATTCCCAGGTTTCTTTTTATAAGCTGCGGGATAAAACCCTTCTATCCAAGGAGATTAAACGGTTCAGATCTGCCCTGAAGGAGTCGGAGAAACAACTTCTCGAAATCAAAAATAAACTCACCGAAATGGCCGGTCGCGAACCGCTGTATATCATTGATGTCCACATCATGATTCTTAAAGACAGGATGTTTATCAACCATACGATCAAGAAAATCCGTGAAATGGGCGTAAATGTTGAGTGGGCCCTCAGTATGACCATCGACAGATACCGGAGCATCTTTGAAAAAGTAGACGATGAGTATTTGAAAGGACGTCTCAGCGATATTCGTTATGTGGGTCAGATGATTATGAGAAACCTGACCGGCAAGGGGCGGGAATCCATTGCGGATATCGGCGAGAAGGGCGTTGTCATTGCCGTTGATCTGTCGCCGGCTGATACGGCCCGAATGATGATCAACAAGGTTCTGGGATTTGCCACGGACATGGGGGGAAAGACCTCCCATACGGCGATTGTAGCCCGGGCGGTCGGAATTCCTGCCGTTGTGGGCCTGGAGAGTGTTACAAGATCTGTCAGAATGAACGATAACGTCATTATTGATGGATCAGCCGGTCTCATTGTCATCAATCCTGATCCGGAAATGCTTCAGAGATATGAAGACAAGAAGAAACACTATGAGGAGACGCAGGAAGATTTCCTGAAGTACGCGAGACTCCCGGCGATAACGAAGGACAATTATAAAGTGGAGATCGGAGGCAATATCGAATTTATTGAAGAGATTCCCTCCGCCATCGTTCATGGAGCGGAAGGGATCGGCCTCTACAGAACGGAGTTTATTTACATCAACAAAGAACAGCTTCCGACGGAGGAAGAGCATTTTTCCCATTACCGGCAGGTGGTGGGCGTGGAAGGCCTGAAATGGTCCACCATCAGGACTTTCGATCTGGGGGGCGACAAGTTTTATTCCGATCCCAAACTGGCCAAAGAAATGAACCCCCAGATGGGTTTGAGGGCGATCCGTTTCTGTCTGAAGGAAGTTGACCTTTTCAAGGTCCAGTTGCGGGCCATTGCCCGTGCAAGCGCTTACGGCAAGACGAGGATCATGTTCCCCATGATTTCCGGGATCGAGGAAATCCGCGAGGCGAAGCAGATCTTCTGTGAAGTGAAGGACGATCTTTCGGCAAAAGGTGTGCCCGTGGGGGATGATATAGAAATCGGAGTCATGATAGAGGTTCCTTCTGCAGTGATCATTGCCGACGAACTGGCAAAAGAGGTGGATTTTTTCAGCATCGGAACAAATGACCTGATTCAGTATGTTCTGGCAATAGACCGGATCAATGAACGGGTGACCTACTTATATGAACCCCTTCACCCGGCAGTTTTAAGACTGATAAAACAGGTCGTTGATACCGGTCATCGGGCAGGTATTCGTGTCGCCATGTGCGGGGAGATGGCAAGCGAACCGACAAACCTTATGATACTTCTGGGCCTCGAGATTGATGAATTGAGTATGAACCCCCTTGCCATCCCGAGGGTAAAGAAAATCATCAGGGAATCCACACTGAAAGATTCCCGGGAGTTGCTGAAGAAAGTTATGACCTTTTCCTCGGCTGCTGAGATTCGGGAATATGTGAAGCGCTATATGCGAGAGCGATTCCCCGAAGAATTTCCCAATAATAATCACTGACAGGCTGAGGGGCAGGTCTTTGATTTCAGCATCCAACACACGGCATAACAAAAGACCTGACTCCGGAAAATGATGGCTCCGGGGAGTTAAAAGACCCCAGGGGATAGGGAGCGCAATGCTGTCGAAAATAAAATCCTGGACGACAGAAATCGGGGAATACCATGCGGGACGTCTGTACCGGGAGGATAACTTTCCCCTGTACTGGCTTGTCAAAAAAGTGCTGTCCAAGGTTGAACTTGCGGACGAGCATGTTTTGGCACTGAAGACGCTCTCGGAAAACGGCATTGTCGTTTACGCTTTGAAAAACAAGAGTCAGCTCAACAGCCTGATCATTCGAGAACTTTCCGCCCGGAAAGGGATACCGAGACCCACCTATTGCCACGGGATCAACATGATCTTCTGGCAGCCGTTTATCATGGCAGCAAGGGTGGTCATGTCCTATCTGTTTCATCGCGTATTCAAAAGAAATGCCCTCAATGCCTGCAAAAGCGGTTACCTTGCAAGAATCGTGAGGGAAGGGCGAAACGTGATTATTCACATGGGCGGTTCTGAATGGATTGACAGTCCCGTCACCCGGGATGCCCTTATCGAATTGGTTCATGCACAGAAGCAGGTGGGCGTCCCCATACACATTGTTCCGCAGATGATTACCTATGGGAGAAGGCGGGAGAAGGAAAAGGAAAGCCTCTTGAATATCCTGTTCGGTCAGACGGAAGGTACAGGTGCCCTGAGGCGTATCATCACGTTTCTCCGGTATTCCAACCAGGCTGCCGTCATCCCTGCTGAACCCGTCAACCTGGCGGAGTTTCTCAAGGAAAATGAGGAACTTCCCGAAGAAACCCTTTATCACCATCTGAGGAGCGAACTGATCGACCGGATCGATGAGGAAAAATCGAGTATCGTGGGGCCGGTGCTGAAGTCCCGGGAAGAGATCGTCAGCATGGTCATCGGGGATGAGTGCCTCGGTCAGTTCATGGAACACATGGCGGCATCGACAGGAAAAGAGTATAATGATGTCGTCAGGGAGGCGAGAAAATATGTTCTTGAAATCGCCAGTGACTACAGCGAGACGTTTATCGAGGTATGGGAAAAACTTCTCACATGGTTGTGGAATAACATCTATGACGGTGTCGTTGTGGACAAGCACGGGCTCGCAAAGCTCAGGCACATATCGAAGAAAATGCCCTTTGTGATCATCCCCTGTCATCGGAGTCACATTGATTATCTCCTCCTTTCCTATGTCTTTTATAAAAATAATATCCAGATGCCTTTTGTCGCTGCAGGGACAAATCTCATGTTCTGGCCTTTCGGTTACATCTTCCGGAAATCGGGAGCATTTTTCCTGCGTCGAACCTTCAAGGGAAATGTCCTTTACGGGGAAGTGTTTGCAAAATATCTGGAAACCCTGTTGAAGGAAGGGCTTCCCCTTGAATTCTTCATCGAAGGAGGGAGAAGCCGAACCGGCAAAATGGTCATGCCCAAGTACGGGCTCCTTTCCATGATTATTCAGGCATTCAAGAAGCAGTCTTACGACGATATGGCGGCTGTTCCCGTCTATATCGGATATGACCGCGTCATAGAGGAAAAAGCCTATCTCAAAGAACTCGGGGGCGCGCCCAAAGCAAGGGAAAAAACGACGGACGTGATTAAAAGCCGTAAGTTGCTTAGAAAACGGTACGGGCGCGTCTATGTGAATGTCGGCGAGCCGATCTTTCTCAAGTCTTATCTGGAATCCCAGGAGAAAACCTTT
Organism: Deltaproteobacteria bacterium; assembly: GCA_026388495.1. Taxonomy (GTDB): domain Bacteria; phylum Desulfobacterota; class Syntrophia; order Syntrophales; family UBA2185; genus JAPLJQ01. Next base: position 10,641 of record JAPLJQ010000243.1, read on the forward strand.
GAGAATATGACCGTTGCGGAGAGACAGAGTCTTTACCGGAAGATCGGTTATGAAATCGTTCTCCGGATCAACCACGTATCTGTTGTGACGCCTTTTTCCCTCGTTGCCTCGGGTCTTCTCTGCCATGACAGAAGGGGCATATCTCATGACGAATTGATGGATGTCTTAAAGCTATTTTATGATTATCTCACCCACAGAAAGGTCAGCTTGGCCGAAACGCTGGTGCACGGGGAAAAGGCTATCGGGGAGGCTCTCAACCTGTTTGACCAGTCTGACCTTATATCGAGGATGGGAGAGGAGGAGGATGAACAGGATGAGATGGAGGAGATCGTTTATTCCCTCGAAGATAATAAGCGCTTGAATCTGGAGTATTATAAAAACAATATCCTCCATTATTTCACCCCCGTCAGTTTTGTGGCCACATCACTGCTCTTAAGCGATGAAGACACCGTTCCTCTGAGCCGGGTATTGAGTGATTACCAGTTTTTGAAAAGACTCTTCTGGCGGGAGTTTATTTTCGATGATCAGAAGGATGATCTGGATGAGGTCAACGATGTCTTGTCTTTCTTAAACGGCAGGGGGATGATTGCCGGTTTTGAGCGTGACGCCAGAGCCTGGATCGAGGTGAAAGGCAGGGGAAGGATGAACCTGATGCCCTTTGCCGGTCTCATCCATAATTATTTCGAATCTTACTGGGTCGTGATGAGAGGATGTTTCTATCTCAAAAATGGGTCTAAACCCGAGAAGGACTGGCTGAAAAACCTCCAGAGGCTCGGCGTGAAAATGTACAGAAAAGGCGAGATCAGAAGGGCCGAGGCTTTATCCCAATCCAACTATCAAAGCGCCATGAGATTCCTTCAGGATGAGGAGGTCCTGTCTGTTTCGGAAGCGGGCCTCTACTCCCTGTCTGAAGGTCGCACCAGGATGGAATCTCTACGCCGGCGCCTGTTCAAGTTCTTATAACCACAAATATCGATCCCCTGGAGATTGCTTTTCCCGCCATGACATATGGGGCGTTTTTCAAAGGTCTCCACGCGGGAATCCAGTCCTGTGAATCATGGATTCCTGTGGCTATCTTTCCCTGGATTTTTTTCTGATACTGTAAAAGGCTGCTTTTCCAGGGTACACGGCGGTATAGCCCAGTTCTTCCTCAATCCGCAGGATCTGATTATATTTGGCGAGCCTCTCGCTGCGAGATAGGGATCCGCTCTTGATCTGTCCGCAGTTTGCCGCAACGGCAACGTCGGCCATATACGTGTCTTCCGTTTCTCCGGAGCGGTGGGATATGACGGTGGTATAGCCCGCCTCCTTTGCCCTCTGGATGGTCTCCAGTGTTTCCGTCAAGGTGCCGATCTGGTTGAGCTTTATCAGGATGGAATTAGCCACGCCGAGGGAAATCCCCTTCTCAAGTCTTTTCTTGTTCGTTACAAAAATGTCGTCCCCCACGATCTGAATTTTTTCTCCCAGGGCGTCCGTCAATATCTTCCAGCCGTCCCAGTCATCCTCAGCCAGGCCATCTTCGATGGAGATGATGGGGTATCTTTTCACGAGGGCGCTGTAGAATTTGACCATTTCCTCCGCTGTTTTCTGGGGTTTCTTTTCCGCTGCGAGAATGTATTTGCCGCCTTCGTAAAAGGTGCTTGCCGCCGGATCAAGGGCAATGTAGATGTCCTTCCCCGGTTTGTATCCCGCCTTTTCGATGGCTTCCATGATGAGAACGAGGGCCTCTTCATTGGATTTCAGGTTGGGAGCAAAACCGCCTTCATCGCCGACTGCCGTGTTATAACCCTTGCTTTTCAAGACCGATTTCAAGGTGTGGAAGACTTCGGCGGACATGCGCAGCGCCTCTTTAAAACTTCCGGCGCCCGCCGGCATGATCATGAATTCCTGGATATCCACATTGTTATCCGCATGCTGGCCGCCGTTCAGGATGTTCATCATGGGGACGGGAATATCTTTTGCCATGACACCGCCGATATATCGGTAAAGCGGCAGTTCCAGAGTGTCTGCGGCGGCCTTGGCACAGGCGAGGGACACGCCAAGAATGGCATTGGCGCCAAGAGAGCCTTTATTTTCCGTGCCGTCCAGGGTGATCATGGCGTAGTCGATTTCCCTCTGTGCGAGGCCGTCCATTCCAATGATCTCCGGACCGATTTTATGGACGACATTTTCCACTGCTTTCTGGACGCCTTTTCCCAGGAAGCGCTTTTTGTTTCCGTCCCGAAGTTCAAGCATTTCATGTTCGCCCGTCGATGCCCCCGACGGGACGGAGGCACGGCCGGTTATTCCTGAAAACAAAGTCACTTCCGCTTCAACGGTGGGGTTTCCTCTCGAATCCAGTATTTCTCTTGCATAGACATTGATGATTTCAGTCATAAGGCCCTCCTTTTTATAAATTCCATTGTATGCTTTTGTCATCCCGCAGTTAACATGGAATCCATGATTTAGTTGCCGATTCCCGTTCTTGCCGGGACATTTTTTTTAAAATATACCAATCCGTTTTAAATTTCAAGGTCATTGTCGGAAATTAGCTAAAGGGTCTTGATAAGATACGGAAAGTCATATAAACTTGAATCGGCATGAAAAGAACGAAGCTTTTTCATCATCTAAAAAAATGGCTGGAGACGGCGGTCATGGATTATTCCATGATCAATGAGGGAGACAGGGTTCTGGTTGGCGTTTCCGGCGGGATGGACAGCCTGTCTCTCCTTGATCTGTTGAATACCTCGATGATCCATGTGCCCCGGTTTTCCATCCTTGCGGTGAATATCGATCCGGGGTTTGATGATACGTATCATGATTTCATTATACTGGAAGCCTATCTCAAGGAAAACGGTTATGCCTGCGTGATGGAGAAGACGGATATCGGCCCGCTCTCCCACAGTGACTATAACAGAAAGAACCCTTGTTTTCTCTGTTCCAGATTGAGGAGAAAAAGAATCTTTGAAATTGCGGCGACGGAAGGCTGCAACAAGATCGCCTTCGCCCATCACAAGGATGATATTATCGAGACGCTCCTCATCAATCTTTTTTACGGGCGGGAGATCAGCACCATGATGCCCGCTCAGTCCATATTCAGGGGCAAGCTTCATATCATACGCCCGTTTGCCTATATTGAAGAGTCTCTGATCAAAAAGTATGGAAAAGAACGGGGATTCCCGGTGATTGAAAACAAGTGTCCTACAAGTATAACATCGAAAAGGATGTATATCAAAAAGCTCCTGAGAGAACTGGAAAAAGAAAATAAGGACATTCGGGAAAATATTTATAAGGCCATGAGGCATGTGAAATTGGATTACTTACCCGGAAAGTGATAGGAAACAGGGGACAGGTGTAGTGGCAAAAAAAGGAACATCGGAAAAAATCATCGCCCAGAATAAAACCGCCCGTATCAATTATCACATAGAAGATACGTTTGAGGCCGGGATCATTCTCATGGGAACGGAAGTGAAGTCTCTGAGGGAAGGAAAAGCCAATCTCAAGGATTGCTATGCCCTTGTGAAAGATGGAGAGGTCTTTGTCCATGACATGCACATTAGCCCCTATTCTCACGGTAACCGGTTGAATCATGAGCCCCTTCGGGTCCGGAAGCTTCTCCTGCATAAGGCGGAAATCAAGAGACTCTATGGAAAATCGAGGGAGCGGGGGCTGGCGCTGATCCCCTTAAAGCTATATTTTAAGCAAGGGAAGGTAAAGATTGAAATCGGAGTCGGAAAAGGCAAAAAGCTCTTCGACAAGAGGGAAAGCCTCAAGATGAAGGCAGATCGAAGGGATATGGAAAGAGGCCTCCGCGGGAAGGATTAATCTCTTGAAAGATGTCGTCTTCCATTTTTTCAAAGCGCTTGACTTGAAGCGGGGATCGCCTTATACTATCACACAAGCATCCCTTCTTTACCAAACTCCAGCATGGGGGCGAAATGGTTTCGACGGGGATATGGAAGCTGTAGTGGCATACCGAGGTTCCTACCAGGCCTCGTTAAACAGGTAGGACACATATAAGCGCA
>JAPLJQ010000595.1 GCA_026388495.1 Deltaproteobacteria bacterium
ACGTCACATCAAATGCATCCCTTGACGTCAACCTGTAATCCTTGCCGTTTTTTTTCATGTTTATAAAATAAAATTCAGGTTTATTCCCGAACAAGAAAAAGGATACCGCCCCCTTTACTCTTATAAAGACCGAGGCGCTCCCCTCTTTTTTTTGTGAAAAGAAATGATTCGTCACGATCACTCCCGCCGCGAGAACAAAAAGAAGGGCAATTATTCCTGCCGTCATGTAAAGGCGCCGGCGCGGATTCTCAGGTAATTTTTCTTCTCTTTCCGGGATATGATCCATCATTTAACTGATTTCAGCCCCTTGGGTGATATTTTTTATGAATGCTTTTCAACCGATCGCGGGTTATATGTGTATAAATCTGCGTGGTTGATATATCGGCATGCCCGAGCATGATCTGAACGGAACGAAGGTCAGCCCCTCCTTCAAGAAGGTGGGTTGCAAAGGAATGCCTGAAGGTATGAGGATATACCTTTTTTTCAAACCCTGCCGTTACTGCATATTTTTTTACTATCTTCCAGAAACCCTGTCGGGTAAATCCTCCCCCCTGCCGGCTGAGAAACAGGATATCGGATGTTCTTTTTTTCATAAATACTGGTCTTGACTTATGGACATATGTATAAAGACAATCATACGCCGATTGTCCTACAGGTATTACCCTTTCTTTCCCGCCCTTCCCCATGGCAACGAGGTAACCCGCATGCCAGTTGATGCTGTTCATGGTCAGTGATATCAACTCGGATACTCGGGTTCCCGTTGCATACATGACTTCCAGCATGGCCGTATCCCTGATGCCTGTCGGGGTCCTGTTGCCCGGTTGCGACAGGAGTCTGTTCATCTCCTCCTGGTTCAAGGTATCTGGCAGGCGCATCCATACTTTTGCGAGTTCTATATTGGCAACGGGATTCCGTTCCGTTCTTCTTTCGCGAATCAGGTATTTGTAGAATCCTCTGATTGCTGCAAGGCTCCTGTTGACAGAATTGGGACTTAACCCGCCTTTCCGGAGTTGTCCCAGATATGAAATCACGTCAGCAGGATTGATTCCCGCAAGGGCTTGAATCCCGCGGTTCTTAAAAAAGCCGGCGTATCTGATTAAATCCCTGCTGTAGGCTTCAATGGTATTACGGGAGGCTCCTTTTTCAACAGCGAGGAAGTTGATATATTCATCAATCAGGTCATCCATGGTTATGTCTAACGCAATTGACCAAAGGACGCAAAGATTTTTTACGCTTGGAATTATCCGGCGACGGGGATTGCACGCTATCCGACTACAGCAAGAAATTTCGCGTGGCAAGGTATTTATATGACGTGACAGGTGAATGGCGTGTTTTCTACCCCAGCAGGGTGTTGAGTACTTTTTTCAGTCTTCCCACATCATACGGGACAGTTATGATTCCCCTGAATCCATCTTTACTGAATTCCATTACCTCCGGGTCGTCTGTATATCCGCTGGATAGAATCGCTATAACATGCGGGTCAATTAACAACAACTCCCTTATCGTTTCTTTCGCCCCCTTGCCGCGAGGGATATTTAAATCCAGAATGACCGCTGAATATGGCTGATTCATCTCCAGAGCCTTCCTGTATAGATCAACAGCCTCATCACCGTCTTTTGAATATTCCACATCATATCCGAGAAAATTTAAAACGATACCCGTCGAGTGACGTACCGTGTCATCATCATCCATGACAAGAATCTTCCCTCCTCTCAAGAAGGAAAAATCCGTTTCCGTCTTACTTACGGGGTCTTCCCTGGGAGTGGCGGGAAGATACACATAAAAGGTTGACCCGACACCAGGTTCTGATTCCACGGTAATAGAGCCATCGTGTTTCTTGATTATGGAATAACATATGGCAAGACCGAGACCCATTCCTCTTGCACTGCCTGTTGGCTTGGTCGTAAAATAAGGGTCGAATATCCTCTGCAGATCCTCTTTGGCAATACCGACGCCATGATCCTTCACCGCCCATTTTACATACTTGCCTTCCTTCAGAGGCAGGCCATTGCCTGATGATACAGTCACATTTTCAGCATGGATGGTAATAGCGCCCCCATCGGGCATGGATTCCCGGGCATTGATAACAAGATTATGGATGACCTGGCGTATCTGCACATCGTCCATTTCAACGGGCCATATATTATCGGACATGGAAAAATCGCATCTGACGTTAGACCCGCTCAACGACAGATCGGCGGAATTTTTCATCAGTTGTGTGATGGAACCGATCTTTCGAATGGGGTCCCCCCCTTTGGCAAAGGTAATCAGGCGGTGGGCCAATTCCTTTGCCTGAAGTCCAACCTTCTCGGCTATCTCCAGCCCCTCTGTCAGTTCTTCCTTTTCATCCGCAAGAGACAGCTTGGCAAGAAAGATATTCCGCAACATGACAGAGAGCAGATTATTAAAATCATGGGCGATACCACCTGCAAATATCTCAAGAGACTCGAGTTTTCTGACTCTGATTAACTCTTCTTCCGCCCGTTTACGTTCCGTAACATCCTCCAGTGTCTCTATTGCGCCGACAAGATACCCCTGTGAATCCCTGATGACCGCCGCGGTAAAACGCAACCACTTTCCGGTGTCACCCAGCTCCGGGAAAAAGTCCGTTGCCTCGTATGCGTCATCCAGCAACCTGGACTTGAGATATTTCTCAAAGTACCATTGGGGAATCGCTTCCAGTGACTGATCCACCAGCAGATCCGCCATACAGGGTCTCTCTTTGCTGTAGAAGGCCCTCCAGTAATGGGTTGTGCCAATGACTTCTTCGGCATTGATGCCGCTCAGTTCCTCCAAGGCTCTGTTCCAGTATATCACCCTATGGTCTTTCCCGATGACAAACGCAGGTATAGGTGAACTCTGAATGACCCTGTGCAGCATCTGTTCACTTTCCCTGAGCTTATCTTCCGCAAGTTTCTGTTCGGTGATGTCTTCTGTGACACCATCAATCCACTTAACGTCCCCATGTTCATCATATTGGACCGTCGCAGTGACCGATGCCTTGATCGGCGTTCCGTCTCTCTTGCGGAGTTCTAATATTTCGTTTCGCACATATCCGGCTTCCCTGATCTTTCCGATGAATCTTTTTCTGCCCTCCGGCTCCCTGTAGAGCTCGGAAATAGAAATGTGCATGAAGTCCTCTATTGACTCATAACCGAATATCTTTGCCATGGCGGGGTTAACTTGAAGATAACGTCCCTCAATATCTCCCGTACTTCGATATACCCCGACATTCACGTTATCGACCAGTGTCCGATATCGTTCTTCGCTCTCCCTGAGGGCCTTTTCCGACTGCCTGATGGCGTAGAAGAGAGGCGCAATCAGGGCCACGCCTGCAATCATCACGAAGGATATAATCACATCCACCAGCTCATTCAAAAGATTGATTTCGGGTGTTATTTCAATAGAGAAGAAGGGCAGTACATCTATAATGCGGCCTACCGCCATAAGAACAAGTCCTGTAGCCATTAAAATCCAGGCGGCCCGGACTTCTGTGATTCTGATAAGTCTCAGCGCGAGGAAGGCTGCGACCACCTGAAGTGCCACAGATATGAATAAAATCGTTTCAATCATGCCCGTACCTTGTGACGTTTATGAATATCTAAAATCATACGATTTTTCTTCGAAATACATACATGATCGTTTCTATGGGTCATCTTATTTGCGCTTCCCTTTTAGTCTTCAACTTTTCAAGCCACTTCTGTCCGAAAAAATATCCCGACAGGAAAATCAGCCCGCTTAGTCCCAATAAAATGAAAAATGCCATGTCCTGGCCGTTGCGGACGTAGCTTCCCTGAACGGATAATAAAATCGTCCCCAACAATCTGCCGATGGTTGATATCACGATAAAGGATCTCATATTCATGTGACTCAAACCTAGGATATAACACAGAGCGTCTTTTGGTAAACCTGGAATTAAAAAATAAAAGGGGGA
>JAPLJQ010000365.1 GCA_026388495.1 Deltaproteobacteria bacterium
ATTCCCGCGGAGACCTTGTAGGGGCTATCGAAACTCTTGAAGATATCACCTCCTATAAGAGGATCGAACAGAAAATTCAGGAATCGGAAAAAAGATATCGGACAATATTCGAAAATACGGGAACGGCAACCATCGTATATGGAGAAGACCAGATCATCAGAATGGCCAATACGGAAAGTGAAAAATTGTCGGGATACTCCAAAAAGGAAATTGAAGGGGAAAAAAGCTGTCTTGATTTTGTCGTCCCTGATGACCGGGAGACGCTTCTGAAGTATCACCAGTTGCGTGGACTGGGTCAGGATGAGCCGCCCGGAAGTTATGAATTCCGGCTGATCCATAAAAAGGGGCAGGTTAAAAATATCCTTGTCTCCGTCGCAATGATACCCGGTACAGAACACAGGGTTGCCTCCCTCATGGATATTACCGCTCTCAAACAGGCACAGGAGGCTCTGAGATTTTCCGAAGAGAGATATCGAATCCTTATAGAAAATGCAAACGACTTCATTGTCGTTATTCAGGACGGGTTTATTAAGTTCTATAACCCCAAGATATTAAGGACTCTTGGCTACACTGATTCAGACCTGACAACGAAACCTTTCAGTCATTTTATTCATCCCGAAGACGTTGAAATGGTTCTGGAAAAACACAGCAGGCGACTGCAGGGAGAAGAAACCCCCCATGGGTATTCCTTCAGACTGTTTAACAAATCGGGCGAGGTTTTCTGGCTGGAAATCAACTCCGTTCTGATTCAATGGGAGGGAAGACCGGCGACGCTTAACTTTATCCGGGACATTACGGAACAGATGAAGCTTGAGGCCCAGTTGATTCAAGCCCACAAAATGGAGGCCATCGGGACGCTGGCAGGCGGTATCGCCCATGATTTCAACAATCTTCTAATGGGCATACAGGGGTATGCCTCCCTCATGCTTTCCGACATGGATGCTCATCACCCCTACCATAAAAGGCTCAAGAAAATCGAGGAACATGTAAGCAGCGGGGCTGATCTGACCCGTCAGTTGCTGGGATTTGCCCGCGGGGGGAAGTATGAGATCAAGGCAACGGATATGAACGACGTGGTAAGACGGACCTCAAACATGTTCGGGAGGACAAAGAAAGAAATCGGCATACACCGGAAGTATAAACGGGATCTGTGGTCGGTGGAGGTGGATCGGGGTCAGATTGAACAGGTGTTGTTGAACCTGTATGTGAATGCATGGCAGGCTATGCCCGACGGTGGAGATTTGTATCTGGAAACGTCGAATGTGGTTCTGGACGAGGGATATACCCGGTCTTTTTCCGTGGAACCGGGCCGTTATGTGAAGTTGTCTGTGACGGATACGGGGACGGGAATGGACAAGTGGACGCAGGAGAGAATTTTCGAGCCTTTTTTCACGACGAAGGAAATGGGGCGAGGCACGGGCCTGGGACTGGCGTCTGCGTACGGAATCATCAAGGGACACAACGGAATCATCAATGTGTTTAGCGAGCCTTCGCATGGTACGACATTCAACATCTATTTTCCTGCGTCGTTGAAAATGCCGGAAAAAGAAGCGCACATGTCCGGGGATGTCCTGAAGGGGAAAGGAACCATCCTGCTGGTGGATGATGAAGAGACAATCAATGAAGTGAGTCGCGAGATTCTGGAGACGCTGGGATATCGGGTCTTGGTGGCCCGGGGCGGCTGGGAAGCTATAGAGGTGTATAAAACGTCGGGGAGGGACATTGACCTGGTGATTCTGGATATGATCATGCCGGGTTTAGGGGGCAGAGAGACCTTTGATATTCTCAAGGGAATTAATCCCGACATCCGGGTCATTCTTTCCAGTGGATACAGCATTGACGGTCACACTAAGGCGATTATGGAATGGGGTGTTCACGCTTTCATACAGAAGCCTTTCCGGATAGAAGAGTTTTCGGACAAGATCAGGACAGTCCTGAAAACCTGAAGGGACCGGATGCCGGATCAAGTCCGGCATGACAAGCTTTGACATTTTTACTTGCCGGAGGAATAATAAATGTATAGGGAGTAACGGTCTATGACGACGATCAAAGCTGATGATTATGAGCGCATCGTTTTTTTCACCGGTGCGGGGATGTCTGCCGAGAGCGGTGTCCCGACATACCGGGGAAGAGGGGGTATCTGGAATCAGTACCGATGGGAGGAATACGCCTGCCAGGAGGCATTTGACGATAATCCGGAAAAAGTATTGCAATTTCATGAATTGAGAAGGCAATCTGTCCTCGCATGCAAGCCCCATCCGGGACATTTTGTCGTTGCCAACCTTGCAAAGAAGCACCCCGGCGTTGCGGTTGTTACGCAGAACATCGACGGCATGCATCAGCGGGCGGGAAATTTTGAGGTCATTGAGATGCACGGCAGTCTCTGGCGGGTCAGATGCCCCATTCACGGAATCGCTGATGAACCGGATGAAAAATACAAAAGTTTCAGGTGCGAACAATGCGGAAACTGGCTCCGACCGGATATTATCTGGTTTGGCGATATGCTGAACCAGGATGTCATCCATGAAGCCACTCGCATCATCAGACAATGTGATTTGTTCATCAGCGTCGGCACGTCCGGCGCCGTCTGGCCTGCTGCTGGCTTTCCGAAAATTGCGAAAGAGCAAGGCGCCCGGTGCATAGAAATCAATCCGGAAGCAAATGACATGTCATCCATTTACGATGAAAACTTACGGGAGGCGGCCGGAAATGCATTGCCCAAACTTTTTGAATAAAATAAATCACCGCGGCTGTTCATTTATCATGTTGATTGCCTGTATCCTGATCCTTGTCTCCTGCGTGCCCAAACAGGTTCTGCCGCCGCCGAAACCTGCAAAGATAGGATTGGTTCTCGGGGCGGGCGCATCCAAGGGATTTGCCCACGTGGGCGTCCTGAAGGTTCTGGAATCACATAAAATTCCGATTCATATGATTGTCGGCACGAGCGTCGGCAGTTTTGTGGGCAGTCTCTATGCCTACGGATACGACGCCTATCAGCTGCAAACGATGGCGTTTGCCCTTCAAAGGGAAGATCTGATAGACCTGATGCTTCCTGACAATGGATTCGTCAGGGGAGAAAAGCTCGAAAACTATGTCAACTGGGCACTAAAAAACACCATTATTGAAAAGTTGCGGATCCCTTTTTACGCCGTTGCGACAAATATACAGACTGGTGAAGAGATCATCTTCGGCACGGGCAACACGGGAATGGCCGTGCGGGCAAGCTGTTCGATTCCGGGTGTTTTTCAGCCCGCTAAAATATCGGGCGGGACATATGTGGATGGAGGCGTTGTAAGCCCTCTGGCCATCGATGCGGCGAGGAAATACGGCGCCGATGTCGTCATTGCCGTTGATATATCATCGAGTCTTGACACCACCATACCCCGGACCACGATGGAAACGATACTACAATCGATCGGCATCATGTACGCCAAGATTTCCCTCATACAGATGCGCAAAGCGGACGTGGTGATCAGGCCTAATGTGGGTTACATCGGGTCTTCAGACTTTTCCAGGAGGCACGAAGCCATCCTCGAGGGAGAAAAGGCGGCCATGTCTGTATTGCCGGACATCAATCAGATCATTTCTAAACTGAGACAGGAAGGCAGGATTTAATAAACATGACGGTTATAGAAAAAAAATGCCCCGATAAGACCCTCACTGAGGGAGATAAAAGTCACGGGTTTCAGATCCTCAGGGTGGAACAGATCCCGGAAATCCGGATAACGGCCTACGAAGCGGAACACGAAAAGACCGGCGCGAAGATCCTTCACCTCCACTGTGACGACCGGGAAAATCTTTACGCCGTCGGATTCCGCACCCCGCCTTCCGATTCCACGGGTGTCCCCCATATTCTGGAACATGCCGTGCTTGCCGGCTCCAAGCGGTATCCTCTGAAGGATACGTTCAATGAATTACTCAAGGGGACGCTGCAGACTTTTATCAATGCATTCACATACCCTGATAAAACAATCTATCCTGCGGCCAGTCAGACAAGAACGGATTTTTTCAACCTCGCCAGGGTGTACACCGATCTGGTCCTCCACCCCAGGCTTCTGAAGGAAACCTTCCTTCAGGAGGGGCACCATCTGGAGTTTGAAAAACCCGATGACCCGGCAAGTGGATTGATCACCTCGGGGATTGTTTATAATGAGATGAAGGGCGCCTATTCTTCCCCGGACTCCCTCATGTACAAGATGATCCAGGAAAAGCTTTATCCGGATACCGCCTACGCCTTCGATTCCGGCGGAGATCCGGAAGATATCCCCCTCCTTACCTACGAACAGTTCAAGGCGTTTCATCGCACCTACTACTCGCCTTCCAACGCCCGTTTTTTCCTGTACGGAGACATTCCGACGGCGGACCACCTCTCATTCCTCTCCGAAATGCTGGAGGGCTTTGAACGAAACGACGTGAATTCCGCCATTACAAGCCAGTCGAGATGGCGGAAGCCCTCATCCGTTCGTGCAACGTATCCCATAGAAAGTCAGGAGAATCCTCATGGGAAAACGACGATCAATGTGGCCTGGATGACGGCGGAAAACACCCATGACGAAACGTCCATCCTCCTGCAGATCACATCGGGAATTCTGATCGGAAGCGCCGCGGGCCCTCTCCGCAAGGCACTGATCGACTCGGGACTCGGGGAGGATCTGTCTCCCGTCTCCGGCGTCGAGAGGGATCTGAAACAGGTCGCCTTTGTGGTGGGTTTGCGTGGTTCAGACCCGGAAAAGGCCCCCCGGGTGGAAGCCCTCGTCCTGGATACCTTGAAGAACCTTGTGGCATCCGGCTTTGACAGGGAATTGATTGAAGGCACTCTGCATCAGGTCGAGTTTCACGGCAAGGAAATCATTCGCAGCGCCTACCCCTACGGGATCATCCTCATGGGCAGGGTCTTCCATACCTGGCTTTACGACGGGGACCCCCTGGCGGGACTGAATTTTCCCCGCATCATCGACAGTATCCGCAAAAAATGGGAAGTTCATCCCCGTCTGTTTCAGGATATGGTGCAGACATGGTTTCTGGACAACCCTCACCGCCTTCTGGCGGTGCTGGAGCCGAGCAAGACCCATCAGTCCGAACAGGAAGGGGTCTACCGGGGGAAAATGTCCCGGATCAAAGAATCTCTCTCCTCCGGGGAACTACAGAATATCCGCGAGGAGGCCGCATCGCTGAAAAAATTCCAGGCCGAGCCGGACAACCCCGAAGCCGCCTTATCACTCCCCCGACTGCACCTGAACGATATCTCGAGAACCATAGAACGGATCCCCACCGGAAAAACCGTCATCCACGGTGTGCCCGCCATGACACACGACCTGTTCACCAACGGCATCGCCTATCTGGATGCGGCATTTGACATCTCCGACATCCCGGAAGATCTCCAGCCATACCTGCCCATTCTGGGGAAGTTGATGACCAACATGGGGGCGGCAGGTCTGGACTACGAGAAAATGGCCAAGCGTATCGCCCTGAAGACGGGCGGATTCGGGTATCACCTGTCCGCGGGAATGACAACGGACGGAAGAGCGAACTGGCAGAAGATGATCTTCCGGGTGAGGGCCCTCTATCGAAACGTCCAGGATGCCGTAAATATCCTGTCCGACATTCTGGTTGCGGGGGACATCTCTGATGAGGCCCGCATGCGGGATCTCGTTGCAGAAAGGAAAAACGGCCTCCACGCCTCCGTTGTGCCATCCGGGCATATCTTCGCCAGGCGGGCGGCCGGGGCGGCCCTTTCCCTGCCGGCATACCGGGACGAACAGTGGCACGGCAGGACACAGCTCAGGTTTGTGAACCGTATGGCGGACCGCTTAACCGACGGGAAAGACGACTTTCGTGACAGACTCTGCCGCCTGGGGGAGATGATTTTTCGAAAAGAGCGGCTTTATCTCAATCTGACGGCAGACCGGGAGGGATTATCCCTCCTGTCGGACGGTGCGTCCGAGCTTGTCAGACGGCTGTCATCCGAAGGAGGCATGGGAAACCCGAGCATCCCTGTTTTTTCCCCAGCCCATGTGGGCGTCTCCATCCCCGCCCAGGTCGCCTATGTGGCCATGGTGCTTCCTGCGCCGGCCTACGGCGACCCCCTTTCCGCACCCCTGTTCCTTCTGTCAAGAGAATTGTCGAGCGGATATCTGTACAGGCAGATCAGGGTTCAGGGAGGCGCCTATGGTGGCATGTCGCAGTATGACCCCGTCAGCGGCACCCTGTCATTGCTTTCGTACAGGGATCCTCACATCGTGAAAACCCTGAATGTTTACCGTGATTCGTTACATCTTGTCTCCACAAACAGGATATCCCGGGAAGCTTTGGAAAAAGCGATTATCGGAACTATAGGTGCCATCGATAAGCCCATAGACCCGTCAGGCCGGGGATATATTGCCATGATTCGCGATTTTATAGGCCTTTCCGACGACGATCGCCTGAAATTCCGCAGTGACATCCTGGATATGACGCCGGACATGTTGCTCAAAGCCGCTGCCGATTATGTCCATCGGGCGGCGGAATCAGCCGTTGTGGCCGTCTACGCCGCCGACGAAAGCCTGCGGACAGCCAACGAAATCCTGGATGCGAAGCTTCAGCTGGAAACCCTGGTGTAGTTTTAGATCCCCTGGCAGTTTCGATTTACGCTGAAGGTCACAGCATCCTTAAAGAGACTTCATGCAATTATTGCCTTCTTGTATTCCGTTTTCGATGCGTCCTGAGGTGTGCTGCCGTAATCCGGAGGAACATCCTCAAAACCACGCCATTTGAACCAATCGAAATATTCAAAAAAGCGGCCCACTTTTCGATCATTATGTTATCGCCTTCATGACTGTCAACGTAACCATTTTCAGTTATGGATACAAGTTCCTTCCCCTTTACGATGTAAATAGTTGAGCTATATTGACGTGTAAAATTCTGCCCAATGTCAATCCGAGAATGCGAAAGAGGGCATAATTCACCACGTTTGATGCAAAAAGAATGGTATACGGCGTGATTTTGCGGAATATGCGATAGCCATTCACCGAATTCAACCACGCGTTTTTGATGGCACGAAGGACAGAAGTGGCGGCGCTTGCAGGAGAATGCCAGGAGATATTCATAGCCGCAATCCTTGCATTTCACACGAGCAAAGCCGCTGTGCAGATCACTGCAGTCGAGATAACGATAGCATTTCTGCTGAAATTAAGGACTCAATGAAAAAATTTTCCGGCGATCCAGAAGAGGGCCATCCCGATGATCACGGTGCCGGCCAGAGATCGGGTTTTCCAGGCAAAGATAAAAACAGGAATCGAAACCAGCAAGGCTGGCTGAAAGACGGCCAGATGACGGGGCTCGCCGGTCGTCACCACAGCCGGCAGGATCAGGGCGCTCAAGACAGCGACGGGAATAAAATCCAGCCATTGCCTCAGCCATTCCGGCAACTGTCGGCGCGACAGCAGAATCAGGGGTACCCATCGCGGCAGATAGGTCACGATCCCCATCCCCAGTATCAACAAAACATAATCCACCTTCATAACGTCTCCCCGCTTTTGCTTGTCTTTCCATTCCACTTTCGCATGAAGACGCCGATCGTCGCCGCCGCCGCCGTTGCCGCGACAATATAGGCGTTGCCTGGAAAGAGCAATGCGCAGGCGACGGCCAGTAATCCCGCAATAACCGCCACCGCGACATAGAGACTGCCACGGATCTGCAGGACCAGCAGACAGATGAACATGGCCGGCAGGGCGTAATCGATTCCGAAGGCCCCTGCGGGGATGAACTGGCCGCCATAGCCTCCGATGATTGTGCTGAAGATCCAGGCGAGGTTGGCCGTATGATTCAAAACCAGCGCCCGCCGCCAATCCCAGGGCTCTTCCCGGAAGCGGGTCATGTTGAGGGCGAAGCTCTCATCGGTGACCCCGTAGGCATAAAGCGAGAGCCAACCTGCGTTCAGACGCTGGAGATGGACGGCCAGCGATGAACTCATGAGCAAATGGCGGAGATTAACGGTAAAGGTGGTCAGGATGATCGGAATCGCCGCAGCGCCGCTGCTGATCATGGATACGGCGATAAACTGGGCGCTTCCGGCAAAGACCAGCAGCGACATCAGGCCGATTTCTCCGGGAGAAAGACCGGCTTTCTGAGCCAGGACGCCGAAGGCCAGTCCGATCGGTGCATAACCCACACAGATGGGCCAGGCCGCGGTTATGCCGTCTTTCATCACCGTCCAGAGGTTATGCGAAGCTCTCATATTTTCCTTATCGTCAGCATACCCCGTTTCGAATGAACGCGTTAGAGAAGGGCTATCTCAAAAAAGTCGAGTTTCCCCGTCAGGGCCCTTTCCACCTGTTCTTTGTATTTGATAAGGTATTGTTTTTTCACGGTGGGAGTATATGAAGAAGGATCTTGTGAGTCAATGGAATTTTGGCCACAAAGTGTTGGGTGCGGCGATGATGATCATCATTTCTATTTGAAAGGATGTATACCTGTCAAAATCATCGGATGCTCCGTTTCAGGAATGCTTGCACAACCTTGCCAAACCAATAAATACTCAGCCTGTAAAGGGTCTGGCCCAAAACGCCTGTGGGAATGAAAGCCACGATAATCCGCTTCATGACCTCTGTGTCCACAAGCAGAGTCCGCCAGTAGAGGACAACTGATGGTGCCCGCCTGGATGGCAATCTCAAAGCTCTTCAGAAATTCGGTATGCTTGAGCCCCATGAGATGAAACGCGAGAATCATATGCCCCGTGGAGGATATGGGAAGAAATTCCGATATACCCTGAACGATTCCCAGAATGACAGAGGTTAATAAATCCATGCGCCCTTCTTTCTTTTTTGCCGGAATTGTCAACTACTATCTTGCCGTCACGTCCTCCCCTGCCCCAGCGAACCCGACCATACCTCATAGTTCCGGTTTCTGTCCTTTTCGCTTTCAAGCCAGTCGTGGTTGCCGACGTACCGTCCGTCAAGTGTGCATCGCTTATAAAGACCAGCATCTCTCCCTCTTTGTCCGCATTACACATCGGCGTCGGACATGACATAAGGTGCGTTCAGTGCCGGGTTATCTATTCTTCTTGTAGCCGTAGCGTTCTTCGAAGATGGGGATGGATAGGTCGTTGATGGAATGAATCAGATTGTCCAGGACTAGGGCGTCCGCCCAGACCTGCCCGTCTTTGCCAGATTGCTAAGGGTCAGTTTAACGACCACTGGAGAGATCATCCCCAGGATACAGGAGGGGATAAAAAAGATAAAGGCGGTCAACAGGAGGATCCGCATTATCAAGGTGGTGTTGAACTGGGCCGTTCCCAGGAGGTTGGTCAGAGGAGAAATGGTGAATGCCCCGATTCCCGACAGAAACAGAAGCCAACCGAGGGTCGCCGGCATGGGGAAGCGGTCCGCCAGAAGCCCTCCCAGATACGCTCCGATGCTGATGCCCGCCAGAACCACACCGATGATGCTTGTCCAGGTATAGAGGGAAACACCCACATAGGGTGCCATGATCCTCCCTGCAACCAGTTCGATGACCATGGTGCAGAAACTGGCAATGAACACAACCATGTTGGCTTTAATTATTTCTTTTTTCATAAAAATACCTCTTTCGAATCAAAATTGATGGTTTCTTAAAAAATCACCAAAAATGTCATCGTGAGCACAACGATGTCATTCCACAACCTAAAATGTGCTAATACGAATTTCCAGACAAAAAAAACCGCCCTGTGGGCGAGGATATTCCCTCCACTGGTCATAAAAAACGGGTGCTAATATATCATGACATTACTTGCCGGCAAAGTCATATTGCAGACAAAAAAGGCGCTCTGGGTCGTCCAGAGCGCCTCGAATATAAAAGTTTGTGAACTCGCTACCCGTAAACTACGCAGGTTTCTTTTCCGGCGGTTTCGTCGTGAAGATGACCAGGGCGCCAATGGCGCACAGTACCACTCCGCAAATGAACGGCATGTAATACGTTCTCATCGAATCCTTCAGATAGCCGCCTGCAGAGCAAACAGCACACCAAAATAGACCCGGACACCGATCACATCCACAAACCATCCCGACAGTACCCGCGTCGCCGCATTGGCAAAGGCAAGAGAACTCACCGCACCGGCAACCGCCATGACCGTCAGACCCTGATCCCTTCCATGACCGGCAAGGTGACCGATAACCATCAATCCGGCAAAGGAACCGCAGAAATAGGCCAGGTACAGCAACCAGAAATTGGCATCTTTCGTGGTTTCCTCATGCGTCCAGTCACGGGTCGCCTTCGGAGCACCCGTACCCGCGGCAGGTGCAGGAGGCGTCCAGCCCTCAGGCTTCCAGCCTGCCGGTCAGGCCACCACTTCGGCGCCGTCGCAATGGGCGGCAGATAAATGCAGCCACCTCCAAAGCCGGCAATCAAACCGTACGTAATATAAAGCTGAATTTTCGACTGAATGAATCCCGACAGCACAAAACCGATGCCAAGGATGACGCCGCATACCATAACGACGTTCCGGGGACCATACTTGTCGCTCAAACGGCCCGCAGGAAACGTCATCAACCCGAATACCAGACAGCAGATGGCAAATGCCATGACGATCTCAGCTCGTGTCCATCCAAACTCCGCGTTCAACGGTTTGATAAACACGCTCCAACCCTCATTTATCATCTACAACAAGGCATTCGTCAGCAATCAGCCAGTAGATGCAGTTTGCGCAGCATTTTTCTATGCCTTCAACCCTTTTGGGGTCCCCGAGGCTGAAAGAGCTGCAACACAGGTCCCACCTCCTCAAGGGATCATGCGTCATCTCGCCATACTCACAGACGCCCCATATGTTAATCATCTTCTGTTCCCTTTGAGGGTTCATCGAACCCGATCCAATATACGCAATGAACACAGGCTTTTACAACCTTCTTCACATATTTACGGTCTCTCGGGACAAAAGATTCACAGCAGGCGTCCCATCTCATCATCTGGGTGGTTACGATACCACCGAATTCACACATGCCCCAAATGTTGATCACTGATCATCGCCATTATTCAGAGGCTCACCATAAATGAGCCAGTATATACAATTCGCGCAGCAACTTTGAGTGCCCTCTCCCCTCCTTAGCTTTTTGGGAGAAAAGAAAATACATGACAGCTCCCACCTTGTCATCTGATCATAACTCCCGGCTCCCCAGGTACATATGCCCCAGATATTGATCATTTCTTTAAGAAGAAAAGCGGCTCTAACAGGAGCCGCTTTTCTAAGCCTTAAGGCCTATTTCTTGGCCTTGGGCGGCCATGCTACGCGACGTCCCTCGGCGGCCGCAATCTTGCCGATCTCATGCTCTTTCTCCAGGAACAGGATCTTTTCCGTGTCATAACCCATGAAGCGACGGAGGACATACTCCGTATCCCATCCGATGGGTTTGCCGCCGAATTCCGTGTAACTTGGCGCCTCAGAGAACAAGGGGTAGCATCCCTGGATATCCATAGGACCGTACCACGGATCTTCGATATACTCGATCTCTCCTCTCTCGCGGTACTGAGCCCTCTCACAGGCGTCTTTGGCATTCATCACGGGACAGACGCCAAAGCCGCGTTTCCTGCCGAGGTTGTCAATTTCAGCTACTGTGTGCTTTACCGCCCACGTCTCGATCGCCTCATAAATTTCTTCCTGAGCCGACAACACCACGCGGTCCATATTGGTCGGATATTTCGCCGGCAGTTCCACAGCCTTGCCGCCGATGGTATTGCAAAGGGTTACAAAAGCCTCATCATCGGCGCCGATAGCGATAAATCCGTCTTTCGCCCTGACGATACAGTCCGGACAGATCCAGCGGAAGCGGTTGCTCCAGCGCGTCTGAACGTGACCTGTCAGACTGTACCAGATGACGCCCGGACCCAACACGCGGGTGATATTTTCCACTTGGGAGTTTTCAATCATCTGTCCCACACCGTATTTTTCGCGGGCATACAGCGCTGCCAGGGTGCCGAAAAGACCCATGGTGCCGCCGAAATAATCAGCCACCCAGATGGGGATCTTCATCTGATCTCCCGGGTCATGTCCGCTGATGAACACACTCCCACCCATGGACTGGGCAAGAATATCATAGGAGGCCCGCACCAGGTCCTCGCGGCCCCACTGCCCGGGTCCGTTGGAGGTCAGGTAAATGAGCTTGGGATTCATCTCCTTGAGCTGTTTATACCCTTCATCCCACCTGTCCAGGGTTCCTCCACGGACATTCTCCACAAAGATGTCCGATCTGCTGATCAACTCTTTAAATATGGTGCCGCCCTCACCCGGATGGATATCCATACTGACATGCAGCTTGTTCTTGGCACAGTCCGTCCAGCCCAGGCCCCCTGCCATGGCGATATCCGTTTCCGCCGTAACGCCCTCGCCGAGGATGCCGGGGGCTTTGGTGCCGCTCTCTTTTTCCGACCACAGACGGAAACCGCCCAATTCCTTTGGCGGCGCGAGGGCGCGCATGGTGTCTCCACGACCGGGGAGCTCGAGTTTTATGACCTCCGCTCCCATCTCAGCCAGCATGGCGGCGTGAGAAGGGCCGAGAATAAGGGTCGTGAAGTCAACGACGCGAATGCCATCCAGAATCTTGTCCTTTTTAAATACCCTCCTGCGGTGGAAGGAATAACGACAGAACTCTTCATAGGGAAGGGCGTCCTCTTCTTCTTCTGTCAGGTCTTCAGCCCTCCTGGCCTTCATCACCAGAGCTTTATCTGCGGGACTGAGCTGCTCAAAATCATAAAATACGGCCTCCATATCTTCCGGAAGCACGTCCTTCTTGAATCGTGATTGTTCCATATTTATGCCCCTCCTTTCTTACCGACGACGCCCGCTTTTTCCAGGTCTCTCAAGTCTGAATCATAAAAGCCGCAGTATTTGCGCAGGACTTCCGTATTGTCCCAGCCCATGGGCTTGTTCAGCCATTTGATCCTCGCCTGGGTGTAGGCAAAGTTGGGCCGGCAACCCTGGACAAGCATTCTCCCATAGAGGGGATCGTCCACCTCTTCAATTGAGGCCCTGTCCAGGAAGTGAGGGCTTTCACAGATTTCTTTAATGTTTCTGCAACCGGCGCCGGCAAAACCCCATTTCATACCTTCCTGATCGATCTCAGGGAGGATATGCGCCATCGTCCATTTGTCAATTTCCGCATTGATATCCTGCTGCTGCTTCCAGCCAATACGGTCAGAGTTCATGGGGTATTGCGTCTCCCATTTCTTCATATTCTCCGTGCCGATGCAGTCGCACAGTCTCGGCCATACGGGACCGATGGCGGCGATAACGGAGAATCTGTCCCCAAACTGATCGGGCTTGGCCCGGTGCAGACCGTAGGGGTTGATCTCAAAGTCCAGGTTGCCGAATTGCCGCCTGGTGTTTCCGGTCAGGGAGTACCACGGGAAACTACAGTCACACCAGCGCAGGCAATGCGCATAACTTGCCACGTCGATCATCTGCCCCTTGCCCGTTTTTTCCCGGTAATACAGGGCAGCCGCGACACCCACAGCAGTGGAGACACCGCCCGTGGCAAAGCCCAGGGGCCACCCGGCGCGGGACGGCAGGTAGCCCGCTTCCTGACCTTCCTCCAGGGTAGGTTTGCTGAGATCAAAGGGTCCGGCAAAGGAGGGCACCGTCGTCATCACCTGGATAGCTGAATCAAAGGGCTTGCGCCAGGCGTCGGGACCGAAGGAACCGAAACCGGTCACGGCTGCATAAATCAGGCGACGGTTGATCTTCCTCAACTGCCGGTAACCAATGCCCAGGGAATCCAGATATCCCGGATCATAATTTTCCATGACAACATCAGCTCTTTTGGCCAATTTCTTAATAATTTCTCTGCCTTTCGCTTTGGTAACATCCACGCTGATAAAGGAGCGATTACGACTCTCATAAAGGGCATAAAGAGCCGATCCGTGGGGAGGATAATTCTCGCCTTTGGCTTTCACAGCGCCGCCTTCCTCCACGGCAGGTCCAACCCAGCGGATGGGGTCGCCCTTGTCAGGCTGCTCTATCCTGATCACCTCCGCACCGAGTTCCGCCAGCAGGGAACCGCCGAAGTGGAGGGAGAAGTTGTACCAATCGGGACGGCATAGTTCTAATATTCTGACGCCGTCGAACGCCTCCGGTTTCCTGAATCTGCGTCTCGGATCGAAAACATAACGGCCCCATTCCTCATAAGGAAGAATCTTCTCCTCCTCTGGGGTAATCTCTTCCAGCTTCCAGACCTTCATGACAGCGTCTTGCTGCTCTTTGGTGAGTTTCTCCCACTTGTACGTAATAGGCTGGACCCCTTTTTTCTCGACAACCGTTGCTGCTTTTGGAACGGTCGATTGCGATGCAGTGGCATAGTATGGCAACTCATCTACCGGCATCTGACTGGGCAGTTTTGGCTTCTCGCCTTTAACTGATTTCAATTTCGAACTGACAGCCATATTTTACCTCCTTTTTCATATGATTCCGTTAACAAACATTCAGACCTTCCGATGAATTTCTACAACGCTCACCTCCTCTCGATGAAAAATTTGCCTTTTACATCAATCAGAAAATCAATGAGAGATTTTCTTTCAGAATTGACACTTTGGGATTATCAGGTGATGTTATCCGCGACCGGAAGTGCCTTTGCATCCGCCGCCCCATGGATAGGTCGCTTCAGTTCGGGACCGTATTTACAGGGTGCCACCAAAGGAATGCTATCCCCGTCCATCAGGTGAGAATACATTTATTTTGAATGGCTTGTCGGCACCCCCTATGCCATTCGCCGGGCATTCAATTCAGGTGGCTTGCAGGCACATCCACAAAACGCATAGCGTCAGCCTGATGGAACTACAGACATGTTGGGATTGCACCGCGTTGTGGTACGATCCTCAGAGGCATTGACCCGACCGGTTTTTACCCCGCTACAAACATGTCAGGATAGCATCCCTTTCGTAGTACCCTTGAAATACTGATGATGTATATTGTTTATTAGATAAGGTAAGTTATCTATGAATGCAATACCGATAGATTCCGAGGTTTATATTAGGCAAATCCTCATATTATGACAGGGACAAAAGGTAGGATCGCAGGTTTGCGTTTTTATGCTTTAACCCAAGCTTATTTCTGATGTTGTTTCGATGAAAATCGATGGCTCCCTGTGATGAATTCAATAACTTTGCAATTTCCTTGGTTGTTTTACCCTCACGGATCAGATTGGTGATCTGTATTTCACGCGGCGTCAGATTCAGATACTTTGATCTCAGATTATGCAGGAAAGGAGAAACGATATCATTCAGACTGGTTTCAATGATATTTACATAGGCTGTCTGATCTATACTCAACGGGGTTTTCTTCAATTTATCCACATAGGGATCAACCAGTTCTCTGACATTGGATAATACTTTCTCTTCAAGTTCCGTTTTATCCTCCTCCCTTCGTTTTAGCAGTACTTTTAGAGCAATATTGACTTCCTCAAGGTTACGGGTCTTTGCCTCAAGTTCACGTTCCCTCTTTTTCAATTCCTCCTCCGCACGTTTACGCAACGTGATATCACGCGCTATTCCTGCCGTTCCAATAATTTCTCCCCTATCACCAAATATTGGTGTCTTGATCGTCTCTAACCATGTTTTCCTCCCATTTTTATCCACCAACGGCTCTTCAACCTGTTTTCGCCTTCCACACTCCATGACCTTTTTATCATCTTCTCTGTATTTATCAGCCAGATCAGGGGGCCATATATCGTAATCCGTCATGCCGACAATATCCTCCTGGCTGACACCGCATACCCTGTCGAAGGCGTCATTCACGGCAATATAACAGCTTTTCGTATCCTTCAACCAGGCCATATCGGGGATATTATCAAGGATGGCTTTCTGCTGGTGCTGGCTCTTTTGTAAAGCTTCCTCTGTCCACTTACGCTCCGCTGTCCTTCCTAAACGCTCGGCGATCGCATCGAGGAGACTGCGTTCTTCCCTCAGAAAGGGGCCTTCATTTCTTTCAGGCCTATCCTCGATGTAATAAACCTCTACCACCCCCACCTTTTTCCCATGCGCCAGAATGTTGCTGATTTGTTTACAAGATGATTTCTCACTAACATTTGTTGTAAAGTTTTTTGATCTAAACTCCTGATTTTTTAAAATAATTCTGGCACAGGCAACTTCCGGGATCTGCCAGGCATGGGGGATTAAGTCAACTGTTTCGCACAATATGTCCTCCAGGGTATTTGCCTTCCCGACCAGATCAGCGATGGAATACAGGCAATTTAGTTCTTTCACCCGCTCACTCAGGGCATACATCAACTCTTTTCCGGCTTCCTCCATGCGTTTTCGTTCGTCAATTTCCTGCTGCAGAAGCAGGGCGGTCCTTGTCAGTTCGGCGGTTCGTTCTTCTACCAGATGTTCTAGTTCTTCATCGTATTTCTTCAAGGCCTCTTCGGCCTGCTTACGGTCCGTGATATCCGAATACGTAACAACGATCATTTTATCCTTCAACATCTCCCCGATCCTTGATGTACTCACCAGACAGACAAGATCCCGGCCATCCTTGTGCTGGCACGGGAATTCTCTGCTATATGACCGCTGTTCTTCGAGAACGGGGTAAAAAAGTCTGGCGATTTCTTCATATTCTTCATCGGACCGGTACACTACTCTTGTATTCTTGCCTATCAACTCCCCGGGGACCCAGCCAAAGACCGCTTCAACGGCATGATTGGCAAAGATGATCTGTCGGTCCTTCAGGCCAACGACGGCATGGGGAATGGAATCCAGAATTGAAGACATCAGGGCCAGCAGATCATTGTGATTGTGAACCTCCCCTGTTGTCTCTTTTTCCGGTTCACTCTCCAGCAGGGATTCTGTCTTGATGGCATCAGGAAACGAATTTCCCGTATGATCTTTATTCTTCATGGATCATCTCCTCGTTCCGGTTCGACCTTGAGTAATTTGGATAATTGTTCGTCGATGCATCCTGAGAAGCCTTTGGTCGGAGTCTCGGGCGATTTACCCCTCTTATTCCCGCAGACCCATAAACACAAAACCCCGCCTCTCATGAAAAGAATCGGGGTCAAATGAAACCGCCCATAGTATCCTCACTGCAATAAATAAGAGCAAGACTACACACACACACACACACATGCCTGATGGTGTAAAATATCCTTAACTTCTATAAATATCAAGAAGCATTTACGTCCCACATCTTTGCTGCTTGACAGAACGTACCCCTTCTCCTATACATAGCGAGACTTGAAATATTTCCACTTTGTCATTTCGATTTCCCCTTCGAGACATTGTCATTATCTCTTTGAAAGGGATTGAAATGACGGGGAGAACACTCATAAACCAAAGACCTCAGACGCCGTTTTTTATATTTACACGTCATTGCCGTCAGCAGAAAGCGAGAAAAAAGAATGCCCGTTTACAAGATTCCCCAATTTAACCTGCGCAACATGAGAGGGCTGGTCATCTTCATCGCCATGATCGCCCTGCTTGCGGCTTCCTCCCAGGGGGTCCGCTTCTTTACAGACTGGTTCTGGTTCCAGGAGGTGGGCTATCAAAGCGTTTTTTTCACCACCATTTTCGCAAAACTGAAAACGGCCCTTTTGTTCGGTGCAGGCTTTTTTATCATTTTTTTCACAAACCTTTTTATCGCCATCCGTTTATCCGCCCGTATATTCGTGATCGAACGGGATGACACGATCCGTTTGCCCTCCTGGGACATAGACAACCGAATCCTCCGCATCCTTGCGTTATCCGCCTCCATCTTTCTGACCCTCTTTTTTACCATCGACGGAACCTCCCAGTGGGAAAGCGCCCTGTTGTTTTTCAACGGCGTTCCCTTCGGAATTACCGATCCTCTCTTTCAGAAGGATGTCGGCTTTTATATCTTCCGTTTGCCTTTTTTAAAATACATCCACGGATGGTTAAAGTTATCTCTTATTTTCACCATTATCGCCACAAGCGCCGTTTATTTCATCCGCCGCGCCTTTCTCTTCATGCCACCCCGAACCTGGCAAATTTCCCCGGTGGCCCGGACGCACCTTTCCGTCCTGATTGCCCTCCTTTTCTTCTGGGGCGCCTTCGGTCTCTGGCTGGAGCTTAACGAGATCCTGTTTATCAAGCGCGGCGTCGTCTTTGGCCCGGGATATACGGATGTCACAACACAGTTATGGGTTCTTAAGACGTTGATCGGCCTCAGTATCCTGTGCGGTATATCCGTCCTTTTTTACCTCTTTCGCCATGACTGGCGTTACCCTGCGGCCACGGTGTTTATATTTCTATTGTTAAGTATTCTCGGACGGGGCATTTATCCGACAGTCATTCAGAAATTCAAAGTGCTTCCCAACGAGATCGTTCTGGAAACGCCGTACCTGGAAAAGAATATCCGGTACACAAGAATGGCATACGGACTCCAGGATATTGAAGAGCAGGAATATCCGGTGGAAGAAAGCCTGACCCGGGAAGACCTGAAAAATAATGACCTGACCATCAAGAACATCCGCCTCTGGGATCATGCGCCCCTTCTTCAGACGTACGGCCAGCTTCAGGAAATGCGCACCTACTACAAGTTTGTCAGTGTGGATAACGACCGCTACAAGGTCAACGGCGAGTACCGGCAGGTAATGCTGTCCCCACGGGAACTCTCCTACCAGGCACTGCCTTCGAAAACCTGGATCAATGAGCATCTTAACTACACCCACGGATACGGCGCCGTTCTCGGCCCCGTGAACCGTGTGTCGGCTGAGGGACTCCCGGAATTCTTCATCAAGGATATCCCCCC
>JAPLJQ010000174.1 GCA_026388495.1 Deltaproteobacteria bacterium
GATTCAATGGCAAGCCTTCCCATTCTTGCCGTGTCCGGATGCATGGGAATGATTTTTTCAGAGATTCTGAAAAAAAGTTGTTCCATTGAAATCACGATTCTATTGCCTGTTATTGCGCTTCTGGTCGTGTGGTCTTCGTTCATTTTTTATCAAAGCACCGTCTCCGGAGTCGCGCCGCTTTATTTGATCGAAAGCTACATAAACAGCAATATTCAGGAAAGTATTCAGTTCTATGCAAAAATAGACGTCCCGGATGAAACACTCAACCTGGTCAAGGATAATGCGAAACAGATCGCCGGATTTTTTGTAAATATTTTTCCAGCCCTCGCCCTCATAAGCGCCACTTTTGCGGTGTGGCTGAACATCCTGTATGGGAAGGAGATATTTCTGAAAAACGCGCTGTCGTATCCTGATTTCGGCGACCTTTCCCAGTGGAAGGCCCCGGAAAAACTGGTATGGCTTGTGATTGCAGGCGGAGGGACCCTCCTGGCGCCTGTCGATTTGATCAGGTTTGCCGGCCTTAATGTTTTGATCGTATGCCTTTTTGTCTATTTGCTTCATGGATTGGCCATCGTCAGTTTTTTCTTCAGAACAAAAAATGTTCCCAGACTGTTCAGGGCCTTTTTTTACTTCTTAATTTTTGCCCAGCAGTATTTTACAATAGTGATTGTCGCCACCGGTCTTTTTGATCTGTGGGTTGATTTCAGAAAATATATCAGGCCGGTGGTCACCGATTGATGTCTTAAAAATTCCTGATAGAATCTACATGTGAAGGAGAGCATTATGAAGGTAATTTTAAAGGAGAACGTCGAATCTCTCGGCAAAGCGGGAGATGCGTTGAAGGTAGCCGACGGCTATGCAAGAAATTTTCTGATTCCCAGGGGACTTGCCGTTGAAGCGAGCAGTAAATCTTTAAAAACCCTGGAACAGGAAAAGAAACATATCCTGCAGAAGGTGGAGAGAGACAGACAGCAGGCGGAACTGATGGTCGCAAAAATCAAAGGGGTAACCTGTACCATCGCCCGTCGCGTCGGAGAACAGGAAAAACTCTTCGGTTCCGTCACAACGAAAGACATTGAAAAATCCCTGTCAGATCAGGGAATAGAAATTGACCGGAAAATGATTATCCTCGAAGATCCGATTAAAGCCCTGGGTGAATTCCCTGTTAAAGTCCGATTACTGCCCGGCATCACGACAGAAATTAACATTATTGTTGTCGGAGAAACTCAGGAATAACCGATGAAGGATATTGACACATCCCTGCACAGGGTCCCTCCGCAGAATATCGAGGCGGAACAATCCGTTCTGGGCGGCATTCTGTTGAACAACCAGTCCCTGAACAACGTTCTTGAAATCCTCGAAGCGGGAGATTTTTACAGTGAAGCGCACCGTAAAATTTTTGCGGCCATTGTGGATCTTTCTGAGAAAAATGAACCCAGCGATCTCATTACCTTAAGCAATATCCTGAGAGAGAAGAACCATCTGGACCAGGCGGGAGGGATGACCTACCTGGCCTCTCTTGTCGATAATGTTCCCTCGGCGGCCAACATTGCCCACTACTCAAAAATCGTCAAGGAGAAATCCATTCTCCGCAGTCTCATCACCACAGCTACGGAAATTCTGAACAAGACGTACCATCCAGGTGCGGATGTTGAGACGGTTCTCGATGAAGCGGAACATGCCATTTTCGATATATCCGAAAACAAGATCAGACCCTCCTTTTTTCCTTTTAAGGAACTTATTAAAGACAGCGTCAGAACCATTGAAAAACTTTATGAACGGAAAGAACTGGTCACGGGTGTTCCCACGGGTTATGAAAAGATTGACGACCTGACGTCAGGCTTTCAAAAATCGGACCTGATCATTATAGCGGGCAGGCCAAGCATGGGGAAGACGGCCTTTGCCCTCAATATTGCCCAGTATGCGGCCCTCGAGGCGTCTATTCCGGTTGCCGTCTTTTCCCTTGAAATGTCCAAAGAGCAACTGGCCCTGCGCATGCTGTCGTCGGAATCGAGAGTCGATTCTCAAAGAATCCGGAGAGGATTCCTCGGAGAAACGGACTGGCCAAAGCTCATCACCGCGGCATCCAGGCTGTCCGAAGCGCCCATCTATATTGACGATACTCCGGCGATCTCCGTTCTTGAAATGAAAGCAAAGGCACGGAGGCTGAAGTCCGAAGTCGACCTTGGACTGGTCATTCTCGATTATCTGCAGCTCATGAGAAGCGGCGGATACAAGGAATCGAGGGAACAGGAAATATCGGAAATCAGCCGTTCGTTAAAGGCCCTTGCGAAGGAGTTAAAGGTACCGGTGATCGCCCTGTCCCAGTTAAATCGTAAAGTGGAGGACAGAACCAACAAACGGCCTCAAATGGCTGACCTGAGAGATTCGGGCGCGATTGAGCAGGATGCCGACGTCATCACATTCATTTATCGGGACGAAGTCTACGATAAATCTGAAGAAAATCCGGAAAAGGGAATGGCGGAAATTATCATCGGAAAACAGAGAAACGGTCCGACGGGCATGGTTAAGCTGGCCTTCCAGGAAAAATACACCCGTTTTGAAAACCTCGCCCGTGACACGAACACTTCTCAATATTAAGCCCTATGCCCCTTGATGCGTCACGAAGGCATGAAATTAAAGGTTTTATTGTCACACTAATTTCAGGAGGCAAAGCGATGCATAGAAGGATTTTTTTATCTGTTGTTATTGCCCTGATAATCACAACCCCCACCTTTTGCCTTGCCGCGGAGGCGGGAGATAAAACCTTTACCAGCCCTGTCATGGGAGCCGCATTCGTTCTGATTCCGCCGGGAACCTTTATTATAGGAGATGCGCAAAGCGTCACCCGGCATCAGGTGACGATAAAAAAGCCCTTTTACATGCAGACCACCGAGGTGACCCAGGGGCAGTGGAGAAAGATTATGGGAAATAACCCGTCATCCTTTAAAAACTGCGGAGAAGATTGCCCGGTGGAAAACGTTTCGTGGGTCGCCGTCCAGGCTTTTGTCAGGAAACTCAATCAGATGGAGGGAACGGACAACTATCGCCTCCCCACGGAGGCGGAATGGGAGTATGCCTGCCGGGCTGGGACAGCGACAAAATACCCTTTTGGCGACGGGGATGAAGACCTTGGCGGCTACGCCTGGTACAGCAGGAATTCGGACAACCGGACGCATCCCGTGGCACGGAAGAAGCCCAATACCCGGGGTCTTTACGACATGCACGGAAACGTGTGGGAATGGTGCGCCGATTGGTACGATGATTATCCGTCCGTTGCGGTGACGGATCCGGCAGGGCCGGCTGCGGGACAGCACCGCGTCATGCGCGGCGGATCATGGCCCAACAACAGCACCACACTGACATCCGCCTTTCGCGGCCAGGACTACCCGATGGTTCAGAGCTATGACATAGGCTTCCGTCTCGTCAGGGCTTTTTAATCCTTTTTGGCCTCCAGCAATATTTTTTCTTCTCCAAGATACGGGATCGCCAGTCTCAACTTCTTCAGAGCCTGCTTTTCTATCTGTCTGGCCCTTTCTCTTGTAATATTGTATTTATTGCCGATTTCCTGCAACGTCTGGGGCTTGTCAGTCATGACGCGGTGTTTGATGATATAACTTTCCTTTTCATTCAGATTGGCCAGTGCTCCGGCGATATTTCTCTTAACAAGTTCCATTTCTTCTTTCTTAATCAGTGCCGTTTCCTGACTTTCGCCATCGTATGTCAGATAATCGATGTGGGTGGATTCTCCTTCATCACTGACATACGCATCCAGAGAAAGATCACGGTTGCTCAGGCGCATATCCATCTCTTCAATTTCCGATCCCTTGACACCGAGAGATTCCGCAATTTCTCCGAACTCCGGATTTTTCTGCGATAAGCCCTGAAGCCGCTTCTTTGCCTGATTCAGTTTGAAAAATAATTTTCTTTGCGTCTGGGTCGTCCCGATTTTAACAAGACTCCATGACTTGATAATATAATTCTGTATATA
>JAPLJQ010000044.1 GCA_026388495.1 Deltaproteobacteria bacterium
GACAAGGAGAAGGGGATACGAACTTAGATCTCACGGAAGAACAAAGGATCATTCAGGAAACGGCGAGGAGTTTCGCAAAGGTGGAACTGTTGCCCGTGGCGGCCAGGCTGGACCAGGTTGGCGATCGCGAGACCTTCCTGAAAAATTTGAGGAAACTTGCCGGTCTCGGTTTAATGGGCATCAATGTGGATAGCCGGTACGGAGGCTCTGATGCCGGCGTGATCGCCTTCAGCCTTGCCATCACAGAAATTGCGAAAGCCTGTGCCTCCACGGCAGTCACCATGTCCGTCAACAACCTGGTCTGTGAGGTGATTCAGGCCATCGGTTCAGAGGATCAGAGGATGTGTTATATACCGAAAATCTGTTCCGGTGAATATTATGCCGGCGGTTTTGGATTAACGGAGACCATGGCTGGTTCCGATGCGGCGTCGCTTCAGACCACGGCTGTTCTGGATGGCGAGGAATGGGTTCTCAATGGATCGAAGATGTTTATTACGAGCACGGAGTATGCCGGTGTGTTTGTCGTCTGGGCGGTGACCGATAAGAAGGCCAGGAAGGGCGCCGGCATCAGCACCTTTCTGGTTGAAAACGGCATCCCCGGTCTTACTGTCGGGAAAAATGAGCACAAAATGGGACAGTGTGCTTCTGCAACGAGTGAACTTATTTTTGAAGACTGCCGGATACCGAAAACGGCCCTCATGGGTAAACTCAATGGCGGATTCAGGGTGGCCGCGGGAGAGCTGGCGGGCGGGCGTATCGGCATCGGATCTCTGGCGTTGGGTATCGGACTTGCCGCCATGGATTATGCCACACGGTATGCGATAAACAGGAAGCAATTCGAGCAGCCGATCACAGATTTTCAGGCCATCCAGTGGATGATCGCGGAATCCTATACGGAGCTGGAGGCGGCGAGGCTTCTCCTGATGAATGCGGCATTTAAGAAGGAGCAGGGAAAATCCTTCGCTAAAGAAGCCTCCATGGCAAAGTATTATGCATCGGAATCGGCGGAGAGGGCCTGTTACAATGCCGTGCAGATTCTGGGAGGGTATGGATACTCCAGCAAGTATCCTGTTGAACGGTATGCAAGAGATGTCCGGATTACATCCATCTATGAAGGAACCAACCAGATCCAGAGGATGATTATCGCCAGGGATATCCTGAGCAGCCTGAGAGAATCGACGTAACCTGTTAAGCTTTTCAAAAAGGAATTCGGGGGTAAGGATGGAAAAGGTGCCGCAGAAACTTGACAAAACAAGGGCTGAGATGTATGCGGATGCGCCCATTGCCAAATACGGCGAAAGAAAACCGGATTTTTCAACCATGGGCAGAAAAATCAAGAATCAGTACCGGAATTTCAGGGAAGTGGTTGTCGTGGAGGCGTGCAGAACCCCCTACGGCAGGTTCGGTGGCGCTCTGAAGGATTTTACCGCCCCGGAACTCGGCGCCCTGGCCATTAAAGAAGTCCTCAGACGGACAAATGGGAAGATCAAACCATCGGAAGTGGATTATGTCTTCATGGGGCAGGTGGTGCCGGCGGGTTGCGGTCAGGTTCCCAGCCGTCAGGCAACGATTCTCGCAGGCCTTCCCGAATCTGTTCCCTCCATCACGATCAACAAGGTCTGTTCTTCGGGCATTAAACCCATCGATCTTGCGGTTCAGATGATTCAGCTCGGAAGGGCGGAAATCTGTATCGCCGGCGGACAGGAAAGCATGAGCAACGGACCTTATGCCCTGCCCGAGATGAGATGGGGCGCAAGGATGGGTCTTCCCGGCCGCTCCGTGGTCGATCTGACCGTTTATGACGGACTGTGGGATGCGTTCTATAACCGCCATATGGCGGTGCACGGCTCCGAAGTGGGAGACGAATTCGGATTTACCAGACAGGATCAGGATGAATGGGCCCTGCGGTCCCAGATGGCAGCGGTCGAGGCCATGAAGAACGGGAAACTGGACGATGAGATATTTCCTGTCGAGATCAGGCAGGGGAAAAAGGTCTTTGTTTTCGACAAGGATGAAGGACCGAGGCCGGAAACGACCATGGAAGGTCTGGCAAAACTGCCGCCCGTATTCAATCATAAAAGCCCGGTCACAGGAGGTCCCGGCAGTGTCACCGCCGGCAATGCGCCGGGCGTCAATGATGGAGGAGATGTCTGTCTCATCATGAGCAGGGAAAAAGCGGATGAACTGGATGTAAAACCCCTTTTTACGATTCTGGATTATGCGGAGGTTTCGCAGCCGCCGAAGGATATTGCCACGGTGCCGGGCCTGGCGATAAAAAAAATCCTGGAACAGAACGACATGACCCTGGACCAGGTGGATCTCATCGAAATTAACGAGGCATTCGCCGCCGTTGTACTCGTCAGCGCCCTCAGCGTTCTGGGCATGAGAAGGGAAGACATGTTCAAAAGGGTCAATGTGAACGGAAGCGCCATTGCGTACGGCCACCCGATCGGGGCGACAGGCGCCAGAATCGTCATGACCCTCGCCTATGAACTGAGGCGGCGGGGGGGCGGAATCGGCATCTGCGGCATCTGTTCGGGACATGCCCAGGGTGATGCTATGCTGATCAGGGTATAAAAATCTATTGCTGATCCTGCGCAACAAGTACTTTTACATGACAATAAGACGTCAAAATAGCGGTGAAGGGAGACAGGTGTGATGGAAATCAAAGTGTTTGGTGTCGTCGGAGCCGGCCAGATGGGTAACGGGATAGCTCAGGTGGCCGCAAGTCCCGGCGGGCTTCATGTCATCATGAACGACATAGCGGATCAATTTGTTGATAAGGGTTATGACACGATATCGAAGAACCTTGACCGGCTCATAGCAAAGGAAAAACTGACGGCAGGGGAAAAACAGGAAATTTTGAGCAGGATTATAAAAAGCACCAGCCTGGATGATATGAAAGGCGCAGACTTTGTCGTGGAAGCGGCCACGGAAAGAGAGGATCTTAAGCTTGAAATATTCAGAAAACTGGACAAAATCTGCAGGCCCGAGGTCATTCTTGCAACCAACACCTCTTCCATACCGATTACGAGGATCGCGGGGGTGACCAGGCGTCCGGCACAGGTTATCGGCATGCATTTCATGAATCCCGTTCCCGTCATGAGACTGGTTGAGATTATCCGGGGGCTGGCAACCTCTCAGGAAACCCATGAAGTGACGGAGGAGCTTTCCAGGAAGTTCGGGAAAGTCCCGGTGGAATGCAACGACTTTCCAGGCTTTGTGGCAAACAGGATCCTCATGCCCATGATCAACGAAGCGGTCTATGCCCTTATGGAAGGGGTGGGAACGCCGAAGGCGATTGATGACATCATGGTGCTGGGCATGAATCACCCCATGGGTCCTCTGGCGCTGGCCGACCTGATCGGTCTGGATACCTGCTGGGCCATCATGGATGTCCTTCACAGGGGATTTGGAGATTCGAAGTACCGCCCCTGCCCCCTCCTGAAAAAATATGTCGATGCGGGGTATATGGGGAGGAAAACGGGAAAGGGATTCTACGATTACGGCAAGTGATGCTTGCTCAAGAAAAATGATCTTCGGTGCTCAAAACATTTTTTCGCATCATAAGAACACTTTTTAGAGCTTTTAATGAAAGTGGGAAAGGGGCTACATCGGATGGAATATAAAAACCTCTTGTTTGAAATCGAAGAGGGTATCGCGACGATAACCTTCAACAGGCCGAAGGCGCTGAACGCCATGAACTCGGAAACCATGGGAGAGCTTCTCCATGCGGTTACAAGATGCAGGAATAACGAAAGTGTCAGGGGGATCATCCTGACCGGTTCAGGCGAGAAAGCCTTTGTCGCGGGTGCGGACATTGCGGAAATGCAGAACCTGAGACCCAAAGAGGCACTGGCTTTCATGGAACTGGGCCATGAGACGCTGCGATTGCTTGAAACACTTCCCAAACCTTCAATTGCTGCCGTCAATGGTTTCGCCCTGGGCGGCGGTACAGAAATTTCCATGGCCTGTGATATTCGATTCGCCTCGGAAACGGCCCGTTTCGGTCAGCCGGAGATTCTTATCGGGTTGATTCCGGGATGGGGGGGGACCCAGAGACTTTCCCGCCTTGTCGGAATGGGACGGGCGAAAGAGCTGGTTATGAGCGGTGAACTGATCGATGCGAAAAGGGCTTATGAGATCGGCCTTGTCAACAGAATATTCCCGCCCGATCAGCTTTTAACGGAGACGAAGAAATTTGCCAAAAAATTGGCGGGTATGCCCGGTTTTGCTGTCAAAATGGCCAAGCACGCCATCAATTTTGGATATGACCTGGCAATCGATAATGCCATCAGGATTGAAACGGAATGCTGTGCCCAGTGTTTCAGCACCGATGATCAGAAAGAAGGAATGAAGGCGTTTCTGGAAAAGAGAAAACCCGCTTATACGGGCAGTTGATTCTGTCATCAGGAAGAATTATGGCGACATCACGAAGGCATGAAAAAATGCAAGGTCATTCCCGCGGAGTCGGGAATCCAGGTTTTATTTTTATACTAACCACCATGCCTGGGTC
>JAPLJQ010000497.1 GCA_026388495.1 Deltaproteobacteria bacterium
ATAACCTCAACCTGAAAGACGGCAACTACCTCAAGCGTGCCGCTGTGTTGCTGTTTCATCACAATCCGGAAAAATGGGTGGTCGGGGCCTACATAAAAATTGGTTATTTCCGCACGGATGCCGACTTGCTGTATCAGGACGACATCCACGGCAGCCTGTTTGTGCAGGCCGAAAAAGCAATGGATCTATTGCTGACCAAATACCTGCGGGCGGCGATCAGCTACGAAGGTATCAGTCGTGTCGAACGATTTCCCTTTCCCAAGGCGGCCTTGCGGGAAGCCTTGTTGAATGCCATTGTACACAAAGACTACAGCAGCGGCGCGCCGATTCAGATCAGCGTTTACGAAAACAAGATCTATTTCTGGAATGACGGCCAGTTGCCCGAGAACTGGACCGTGGAACAATTGCTGCTAAAGCATGCCTCCAAGCCCTTCAACCCGCTGATTGCCAATGCTTTCTTCCGCGCCGGAATGATTGAGTCCTGGGGGGAGGGGCATCGAGAAAATCAACCGTGAATGCGAAGTGGCAGGTGTGCCGGTTCCCGAATACCGTACTGACGCATCGGGATTGATGGTGCAATTCCATACCGGCGTCCGGCGGGAAGAAAAAATGACTAAGAAAATGACGGAGGAGATCATCGCCTTGCTCCAAGCAGACGGTGCTCTGTCAATTGCTGCATTGGCAGAGCAGCTCGGTATATCAGCCAGCACCGTCGCTCGTGCCCTTCGTAAATTGCGGGAAACCCGGGCCATTGAACGTGTCGGCCCTGACAAAGTCGGCCATTGGGTCGTAAAGGAAAACTCATGACCCAGGACAAGACGCCCCCGTACATCAAGCTCGACGAACGCAACCATGTCGAGAAACCCCTCCTCGATCAGCTTGACGGGCTGGATTGGGAAATCATCGATCTCGACAGCAAGCAGCATCCCGGCGACAGCTACCGCCAGAACTTCACCGAGGTGGTGATGCTGCAGGTGCTGCGGGCACAAATCAAAGTCATCAACGACTGGCTGGAAGACGATCAGGTGGAGGAGGTGGTCAAGCAACTGACTGCTAGTTTTCCGGGAACCGATCTGATTAAAAACAATCGCCATGTCTTTACCCTTCTTCTGGAAAACACCAGCGTCAGCGAAAACCGCCGGACCGGAGAGAAGAGCCCGACGGTACGTTTTGTGGACTTCTCCCACCGGGACAACAACCGCTTTATCGCGGTATGCCAGCTCAAGGTGCGCATCCTCGGCACGGAGCACCACATTGTGCCGGACATCGTCCTGTTCCTGAACGGCCTGCCTGTGGCGGTGATCGAGTGCAAGTCGCCCAAGGTCAAAGACGCCATTCCCGAAGCCATCGACCAGATCCTGCGTTACAGCGAACAGCGCGGCGCCAAAGGGGAAGGCAGCGCCCATCTCTTTTATTACAACCAGATCGTGATTGCCACCTGCCGCCAGGAGGCCAAATTCGGCACGATTACTACCTATAGCGAAAAACACTTCTACCGCTGGGCCGATCCCTATCCTCGCACGGTGGACGATCTGGACCACGGCGGCAGCAGCCCCAACGATCAGCAGCGCCTGGTCGCCGGGATGCTGGACCGCGACAATCTGTTGGATCTCATCCGCACGTTCACCCTGTTTTCGACCAACGACAAGGGCGAAACCATCAAGATCGTGGGACGCTACCAGCAGTTCCGCGCCGTTAAACTGACAGTCCAGCGCCTGCTTACAGGCCAAAGCCCACGGGAGCGCAGCGGCATCATCTGGCACACCCAGGGCTCGGGCAAATCGCTGACCATGATGTTCATGGTGCGGGAGATGTATCGGCATGCCCGGCTCTCCCACTGGAAAGTGGTCTTTGTGACCGACCGCACCCAACTGGAAGGTCAGCTAACCGAGACCAGCCAGAGCATCGGCTTTACCGTCAAGGTGGCCGACAGCATCAGGAAGCTCAAGGAGCTGCTACGCTCGGATTCCTCGGATCTGGTTATGGCCATGATCCATAAGTTCCGTGAAGCCGATCTGACCGAGACCTTCCCGGAGCTGAATGCCGGCCCGAACATTCTGGTGATGACCGACGAGGCCCACCGCTCC